>NZ_JBFAMF010000013.1:0-78109 GCF_040656435.1 Brevibacterium sp. NPDC049920 | reverse complement strand
ACCTGATCAACACGCGGCCGAGGCCCACACTCGAGTTGCAGACCCCGGCCGACATGTTCGAAAAGCTCCTGATGCGTTAGAAGCTTGACACCACCAGAGCGATTCCGCAGTTCTCTGCACTGTCACGGGTCGCACCGCGATCCCGTGGTCCGGCGGCGCGATCGCTCTGATCGCCTTCGGCGACGTGCGGGAGGGAGGTACGGGGCCGCGGGAGGGGGTACGGGAGGGGTATGGCGCCGCAGAAGGGGGTACGGAGCCGCGGGAAACGGACGGCGGAACGCCGCGGAGCAGTGCGCGGCGGAGAAGTGCAGTGCGGAGCAGTGCGCAGCGTTGCGGAGAAGTGTGCTGTGCCTCCGACCCGGTGGCGCATGCGTCGAGTCGAGACGCACTCAGCAGATCACCGCCGGCGCCTCGGGCCCGGCAAATCGTGCGCGGAGAGCCGAATGCGAGTGATTCCCATCGATGCAATTGAATTCCAGCGCATCCGGGCCTCATGGACGCAGATTCGACCGCGTGGTGCAGGAACACTCGCATCCCCCGGTCGAGGAGAGATGGGTGCCGCTTCCCCGCTGGGGCGGCTCCGCACCCCTGCACCGGCAGCATCGATGCGCTACACATGGTGCACGCTTGCGAGACCCGAGACCCGAGACCCGAGGCCCGAGGCCCGAGACCCGAGGTCCGCGAACCGAGACCCGAGATCCGGGCAGGAGAAAGCCCCCGAGGTCCGCGTGACGTCAGCGATCCCCGAGGGCAGTCCACAAGTGGAGATGGCGGGAATCGAACCCGCGTCCGTCGGCATATTACCGGGTCTTCTCCGGGCGCAGTTCGTGAAACAGCTTCTTAGGTCCTGGTCATCGCACGAACACGTAGACCAACGAACGGAGTTGAGTAAGAGTCCCATCGACACCCCCAACATGTGCCGACAGCAGTGGCTCCCTAGCTGACGCCAGGAACTAGAGCGGAAGCAACTCTAGGCTGACGGATTCGCAGCTCGCGCTATCAGGCGGCGAGGGCGAAATCGGTGCGGTTGTTAGACTTAGCACCTATTGTTTTGCAGAGGACATTAACGAGTTGACTCTGCATTCTCGGCCCGCTTCTCCCGACGCCATGTCCAACGTCGAAACCGATCATCCCCATATTCACTTGCCAACCGACTGCGCCTGCGCGGAAGCGAACCCGCTCAGTTGCCAGCCGGACCTTTGATGCTACTCCCGACAACAGCCGTGCGTCCACTTTCATTCCCGACCGTGCCGAGCAGCGGCCTGAACCTGCACCACGCCGTCCGAACCTGCGCTGTGTCGCCCGAACCTGCGCTTCGTCGGCGTCCACGGCTGAGCACCGTGCACCGAAGCACAGACCATGCCGGAGCACAGACCATGCCGGAGCCCGCCACCGGGCCGCGTCACCCGCCGTTCGACTGTGTCACAACTGTTCGGCCGTGTCACCGTGCGGCTGCACGGCCGCTCCGGTCCAGCGCGTCGGTCCACAGGCCACCGGCCGCAGACCCCCGGCAGCAGGCGGCAGAATGCCGGGCAGGGGTCTGGGGATCCACCGGTTGTCCACAGCTGATCACACGTTCTGCACAGCAGGTGAACCCATCTGTGGATAACATGCATCGTCGCAGGTCAGGGGCGAGTTAAAATCATTCCGAAACGGTGTGGACAAGCGTCCAACTCGATGGTAGGAATCTCGGTCCACAGCGATACCCACAGGGTGGCGCGAGGGTCACATATGGCGGCGGAGCGACATCGCGCGCTGGGCTTCGCGGGCGTCCTGCTTCTCGCGCAGCGCCTGGCGCTTGTCCCAGTCCTTCTTGCCGAGCGCCACGGCGATCTCGACCTTGACCCGCGAGCCGACGAAGTAGAGCTCGAGCGGCACGAGCGTGCGCCCGGACTCCTTGAGCTTGTGCGAGATCTTGAGGATCTCGTCCTTGTGGAGGAGCATCTTGCGCCGCCGGCGGGCAGCATGGTTCGTCCACGTGCCCTGCACGTACTCGGGGATGTAGATGCCCTCGAGCCAGGCCTCGCCCTGGAAGATCAGGCCGAAGCCGTCGGTGAGCGATGCGCGGCCCTCGCGGAGGGACTTCACCTCGGTCCCGGTGAGCACCAGGCCGGCTTCATAGGTGTCCTCGATGTGATAATCGTGGCGCGCCTTGCGGTTGCGGGCGATCGTCGTGATCGCGTCCTTGCCGCCGGTCTTCGCGCCGGTCTTGGCGTTCTTCCCGGTCTTCTTCTGGCTTCCCTTGGCCATGGTCCTCCTCCCGAACCGATCGTCGCCTGCCGTGCGCTGGGCGCGGATGCCGCCCCGCGAGCGCGGAACTCGCGCGTGCCCGAGGTGTGGGCACAGATCCACCAGTGTACAGGTCGCCCGAGCGCCGACCGGCGCCGCCGGACGGACGGCGCTGCCGGATGGGCCGCGCTGCCGGATGGGCCGCGCTACTGGATGAACGGCATCGGGTTGACGTAGGCGCCGCTCTGCATGATCTCGAAGTGGAGGTGGCAGCCGGTCGAGGAGCCGGTGGTGCCGGCGCGGGAGATGACGTCGCCCTGGGACACCCGGTCACCGGCGCGCACAGTGTTGCGCGTGTTGTGGCTGTAGGTGGATGCGATGGTCTTCCCGTCGACCTTGCCGTGCGAGATCACCACCCGGTTCCCGTAGCCGCCGGCCCAGCCCGAGGAGACCACGATGCCGTCGCCGGAGGCACGCACCGGGTCGCCGCAGGGGATGCCGAAGTCGGTGCCGGTGTGGAGGCGGCGCGAGCCGGTGATCGGGTGGATCCGGTAGCCGAACGGCGAGGTCACCGGGTAGCCGGGCGCGGGGTTGCGCAGCTCGCCGTTGCCCGGCAGGGTCTCGCCGCGCTCCTCGGCCTCGCGCTCCCACTTCTCGACCTCCTCGGCCAGCCGCTCCTGCTCCTCCTGCTGGTTCTTGAGCTCCTCCTCGGTCTTCGCCCGGTTGTCCTCGATGGTCTGCGAGGCGCGGTCCTTCGTGTCGATGAGGGAGTCGAGGTCGGTCTTGCGCTGGCGTGCGTCGTTCTCCGCCGCGGCCTTGGTGAGGACGGCCGCCGCCGCCTCCTCCTTGAGGTCCTCGATCTCCACGGCGATCGCATCGAGCCGGTCCTGGTTGTTCCGGTTCGTCGTGCGCTGCTCCGACAGCCGGGTGATCGTGCGCTGCTGGGAGCGGACGGCGGAGTCGACCCGCCCGAGTCCCTGGGCCCCGGTGTCGCTCGAGGCCATCTGGAGGAGGAGCGCGAGGTCGGAGGTGACGCCGGAGTTCTGGTAGGCCTGCCGGGCGATGCGGGTGACCGCGCCCTGGCTGTCGGCGAGCTCCTGCTCGCCGGCGTCGATCTCGGCGCGGAGGTCCTCCTGCGCGTTCTGCGCCGAGGTCATGCGTGCGGCGAGCTCCTCGTCCTCGCGCTGCGCCTCGGCGAGCTCGTCCTCGGCCTGCGACAGCGCGTCCTCCGCGGCCGGCATCGCCTCCTCGGCGGCCTCCTTCTCCGCGATGACTCGCGCGAGCTTCTCATCGAGTCCCTGGAACTCGCGGGTGAGCTCTTCGACGCGTTCGTCGACGGCATCCTTCTTCTCCTGCGGGTTCGCCGCGAGGCCGGCGACCGGCATGAGCACGGCGAGCGTCGCCGCGGTGAGGGCGAGGACGACCCTGCGGGCGCCGCTGCCGTGGAACCGGCCGCGGTGGAGCATCCGGGTCCGCTGCCGGGTTCTGGTGGGGGTCGGGATGGGTCGCATCGGTCAGACCTTCATGTACCGGCGGAGGGTGAGCACGGAGGACACCCCGGCCATGAGGATGCCGATGACGACGAGCACAGGGGCCACGAGCAGGACGTCGCCGAGCGAGATCAGCTCGAAGCTCGCCGCCTGGTCCTGGAGCCACCCCTGCACGCCGAACTGCACGACGAGGCCGAGTGCGAGCGCGGCGAGCAGCGCGCCGATGACGGCTGCGATCACGCCCTCGAGGATGAAGGGCATCTGGATGAAGGCGTTCGAGGCGCCCACGAGGCGCATGATCCCGGTCTCCCGGCGCCGCGAGTAGGCGGACAGACGGATGGTGGTGGCGATGAGGAGCACGGCGCACAGGAGCATGATGACCGCGATGGCGAGCGCGATCGCGGTGGCGACATTCATGATCGAGAACAGCTGGTCGAGGAGCTGGTTCTGGTCGACGACCTCCTCCACGCCGGGGGTGGCGGAGAAGTACTCGTCGATGATCTCGTACTGTTCGGCGTCGGTGAGCTTGATGCGGAACGACTCCTGCATCTGGTCCTCGGGGATCGTGCCGGCGAGCGAGGTGCCCTCGAACTGCTCCTCGAACAGCTGGTGGGCCATCGCCCTGTCCTCGAAGTGGACCTCCTCGACATAGGGCGCGAGGTCCTGCCCGTCGAGCGCGGCGCGGATCGCGTCCTTCTGCTCCGTGGTCGCCTCACCGGCGGCGCAGGTGGGCGCCTCGGAGTCGGGCGGGCACAGGAACAGGGCGACCTGCACGCGGTCGTACCAGTAGTCCTTCATCCCGTTGATCTGCATCTGCAGGAGGATCGCGGAGCCGACGAACAGGAGGGACACGAAGGTCACGAGGACGACGGAGAGCACCATCGAGACGTTGCGCTTGAGGCCGACGAGGACCTCGGAGAAGATGAACGACAGTCTCATGCGCCCACCTGGTACGTGCCCTGCTCGTCGTCGCGCACGATCACTCCGCCGCGCAGCTCGATGACGCGCTTGCCCAGGCGGTTGACGATGTCGCCGTCGTGGGTGGCCATGAGGACCGTGGTGCCGTTGCGGTTGATGCGCTCGAGCACCTCCATGATGTCGGTGGACGTCACCGGGTCGAGGTTGCCGGTGGGCTCGTCGGCGAGGAGGATGCCGGGCTTGTTGACCACGGCTCTGGCGATCGCGACGCGCTGCTGCTCGCCGCCGGAGAGCTCGTGCGGCAGGCGCCGGTGCTTGCCCTCGAGCCCGACGGTCTCGAGGACGTCGGGGACGAGGGTGGAGATCGCCGCGGACGACTTGCCGATGACCTGGAGTGCGAAGGCGACGTTGTCGAAGACCGTCTTGTTCGGCAGCAGACGGAAGTCCTGGAACACGGTGCCGATGCTGCGCCGCAGGTAGGGCACTTTCCACGAGGGCATCCGGATGATCGACCTCCCCGCCACGCGGATCCGGCCCCGGGTGGGCACCTCCTCGCGGAGCACGAGGCGGATCACCGTGGACTTGCCCGAGCCCGAGGCGCCCACGAGGAACACGAACTCCCCCGCCTCGGCGGTGAAGGAGACGTCGTTCAGGGCAGGGTCGGCCTTGGAATCATAGGTCTTGGTGACCGATTCGAAGGTGATCACGCAGTTTCTTCTCAATCGCCTGGAGGACGGGGACCACCTCGACTATACGGAGCGCGGCGGCCGGAACCGCGGACCCTCCGGCCGAACCGTCCAGGCGTGTCGGCAGAGCCGGCGGCCGCCGGATGGCGCGCCGGATCGCAGGAGCCGTTCGCCGCTCTCGGCGGGGTCCGCGCGAGGCGACGAGCGGGGTCCGCGTGCCGGGGTCGGCGGGTCACAGGGCGGGGTCGGCGGGTCGTCCGGGAGGTTTCCGAGCGCCGCGGCCGACGCGGCTGGCCCGAGATTCCGCGGGAGCCGGATTATATTCCCGGAGCGAGGCGCAGAATCCTCAAGGATCCTTGTGCACAGTCTGACAGGACGCCTTGATTATTCAGGTTTCAGCTCCGCTTACTCGCCTTGTGGTCCCGACTCGACCAGAGTGAAGGAGGTAAGGGCCCTCCGGGGCCGCTCGAACACGCACCACCGAGAGGACGATGATTTTAATGAACGATCGCTTCGATCTCGACGATCTCACCAATGCCAATATCTACGACCAGGACAGCAAGAAGGTCGGTTCGATCGGTCAGGTCTACCTCGACGACCAGACCGACGAGGCGAAGTTCGCCACGGTGAAGACCGGACTGTTCGGCACGAACGAGACCTTCGTGCCCCTCAACGCCGCCACCCGCACCGAGGACGGCTTCACGGTCCCCTTCACCAAGGACTTCATCAAGGACGCGCCGAACATCGACGCCGACGGCCACCTCGACCCGGCCGAGGAGCGTCGCATCTTCGAGTACTACAGCCTCTCCTACGACGATGACGGCCGCGTGAGCGATGACCGCGTCGCCGGCGACGGCCGTGACCGCACCGATGCGGTCAACCGCGCCGCTGCCGGTACCGCCGCCGGGGCAGCGGGAGCCGCCGGCACCGCAGGCCGTGACGCCGACCGCCGTGACGCCGACCGCGTTGCCGGACAGGGCGCCGAGGGCAAGCAGGTCGTCGCCCACGAGGAGCGCCTCAAGGTCGGCACCGAGCAGCGCGAGGCCGGCAAGGCCCGTCTGCGCAAGCGCGTCGTGTCGGAGAACCAGCAGGTCGAGGTCCCGGTCCAGCGCGAGGAGCTCGTCGTCGAGCGCGAATCGATCGACCCGAACTCCGCCGAGGCCCGCACCGGCTCGATCGACGGCCGCGCCGACGGCGCCGAGGAGACCATCACCCTGCGCGAGGAGCGCCCGGTGGTCGACAAGGAGACCGTCGCCACGGAGAAGGTCAACGTCGGCAAGCGCACCGTCACCGATTCCGAGACGGTGTCCGGCGAGGTCCGCAAGGAGCAGATCGACGTCGACGCCGATACTCGCGGCACCGAGGGTCGTGCCACCGATGCGCGTGATGTCGACGGCCGAGGCGACGCCCGCCACTGATCGCCACCGGGGCCCGGGGATCACCACGGTGACCACCACCGGGTCCCGCTGATCAGGGTCAGTTCGCCGGAGGGGCCGGTTCCGCAGCTGCGGAACCGGCCCCTCTGCGCTCCCCTGCCGCCGCGTGGGACCACCGTGGGCGGCTGATCGCCCGGTGAGACCCGCCCGGCGTCGATCGTCCGGCCGCAGGTGAGACCACCGTTCGACCCACCTCGCCGTTCCCAAGGCCGCACGGTCACCGTAAAGTGGAGACACCAGGTGACAGGGAACGATGCAGATCAGAGGAGCCCCACATGAGTGACAAGAGCCCGGAGCAGGACACCTCGAACGGCACCGAGGAGGCGGAGTCGGCGGACACCTCGGCCGCACACGTCGTCCTCCGCGACCCGCTGGCCGATGCCACGGTGTTCGAGGTGGGGAGCCGGAAGGTCGGCACCGTCGCCGACATCCACCGCGATCCCGCCGGCGAACCGACCATGGTGTCGGTCAACACCGGACTGTTCGGCTCGCACCCGCTGCTCCCGCTCGATCGGTCGACCGTCACCGAATCGGGGGTCTGGGTGCCGTATCCCAAGTCGGTCATCAAGTCCGCGCCGTCGATGCACGGGTCCACGCTCAGCGACGACGCCGGGTACGCCCTCTACGCCCACTACAACCTCGAGTACACCCCTCCGGCTCCCGTCGAGGAGGAGGTCGTCGTGGAAGAGGAGACGACTGTCGAGGAGACCCCGGCTGAGGAGACAACCGCCGACGAGGCGCCTGCCGACGCACCCACCGCCGAAGAGACCGTGGTCGAAGAGACCACCGTCGTCGAGGAGGCCCCGGCCGACGAATCCACTCCGGACGACGAGTTCACTCCCGCAGAGGAGACCACCCCGGTCGAGGAGACTGCCGACGCGGACGCCGCTTCCGCCGACGCACCGACCGACACGTCTGCCGCCGAGGAGACCGCCGTCGAGGACGAGGTCGTCGTCGAGGAGACACCGGCATCGGACGAGACCCCGGCCGACGAGGAGCCTGCGACCGATGATCAGGCTTCGATCGAGGAGGATACTCCCGGTAGCGAGTCGACCCCTGCCGGGAAGACTGCGAGCGCGGCCGGCGCGACGGACGCATCGCCGGAACCGGATACGGAAGACGCGAAGGAGGAGACCCCGCTGAAGGACGAGGCCCCGGCGACGAACGAGACGCCGGCCGAACCTGTGGCAGACGGCTCGGCAACCGACGAGCAGCCGGATAGCGCACCCGTCGAGGCCGAACCGGAGACCGGCGACCCCGAGGCGACCGAGCCGGGCGGGCCGGATGCTCCGCAGGACCACGAGCGGCTCGATGTGAGCTCCTCGGGAGTGGCGGGCGCCTCGGACACGGTGGGCGACGACGCCGACGCCGCGCACACGCCGGATCACTCCGATGACCAGGGCATCACCGACTCCACCACCCCGCACGCAGAGGAGAAGGCGGATCGCTCGGAGCTTTCCGACGGCACGATCGACGGCGACGACACCGCACCGGTCGAGCGCGACACGGAGTCCGCCGAGTCCGACACTGACACCAAGCCCTCCCCCGTTGAGAAGACGGAGCACCCGAGCGAGTGATCGGCTGAACCCGCCCTGACCAGCCCAGCAGGGGATCACCTCGCACGGTGCAGCGCCCCGGACCGACATCGTCGGTCCGGGGCGCTGTGCGTTTCAGAGCCAGGTTTCAGGCCCGGGTGCGGATCAGGGGTTGGCGGCCTCCGCCTCCGCGGCCTTCTGGCCCTCCTTGCGCCACCGGATGCCGGCCTCGAGGAACCCGTCGAGGTCGCCGTCGAACACGGCCTGCGGGTTGTTGACCTCATGGCCGGTCCGCAGATCCTTGACCATCTGGTAGGGGTGGGTGACGTAGGAGCGCATCTGGTCGCCCCAGCTCGCCTTGATGTCGCCGGCGAGGTCCTTGCGCTCGGCGGCCTCCTCCTGCTTCTTGAGCTGGAGGAGGCGCGACTGGAGGACGCGCATCGCGGCGGCCTTGTTCTGGATCTGCGACTTCTCGTTCTGCATGCTCACCACCGTTCCGGTCGGCACGTGCGTGATGCGCACGGCGGAGTCGGTGGTGTTGACCGACTGGCCGCCCGGCCCGGAGGACCGGTAGACGTCGATCCGCAGGTCGTTCTCGTCGATGTCGACGTGGTCGCTCGACTCGATCAGCGGGACCACCTCGACCGCGGCGAACGAGGTCTGCCGACGTCCCTGGTTGTCGAAGGGGCTGATCCGCACGAGCCGGTGGGTCCCGGCCTCGACGGACAGCGTGCCGTAGGCGTAGGGGGCGTTGATCTGGATCGTCGCGGACTTCACGCCCGCGCCCTCCGCATAGGAGGTGTCGAGCTCCTGCACGCCGTAGTCCTTCGCCTCCGCCCAGCGCACGTACATCCGGGCGAGCGTCTGCGCGAAGTCGGTGGCGTCGTCGCCGCCGGCGCCGGAGCGCACGGTGATGACGGCGGCCCGCTCGTCGTACTCGCCGGACAGGAGCGTGGAGATCTCGAGCGCGTCGAGCTCGCGGCGCAGTTTGCCGATCTCCGCCTCCGCCTCCGCGAGGGTCTCCGCGTCGTCCTCGTCTTCGGCCATGGACACAAGGAGCTCGACGTCCTCGATCCGGGAGTCGAACCTCTCGAGCTTCTCCAGGGTGGACTGCTTGTGGGAGAGCTTCGAGGTGACCTGCTGCGCGGCCTCCGGGTCGTCCCACAGATCGGGCGCGGCGGCGGCCTCGGTCAGCTCATTCACCTCGGATCGCAGCTGGTCGACGTCGGACACCTCGCGGATCGAGGCGAAGGTCTGCTGCAGGGCAGCGATCTCGGAAGGAAAGTCTGTGGCCATAGTGATTCCAGGGTAGTGCATGCACGGGCGGGTCCCGGCGCCGCCGGGCGCCGCCGGATCCTCCGCGGGCGCACGGTTGTCCATGGACGCGGTGCGCCGAGCGCCCGATGCGCTCAACCCCTGCAGCCACGATCCGCAGCCGTGCCGAACCGCAGCTGTGCCGAACCGCAGCTGCAGGGAGCGCCTACTGCACGGTCGAGGCCTCGGCGACGGCGCGCAGGATCGTCAGCGCCTCGCTGCCGGGCAGGGTGTCGCCGAGCACCCCTGCGGCCTGCCGCAGGTGGCGGGCGATGTCACCCTCGACATCTGCAGGCATTCTGGCCAGCGGGAACGACACACATACCGCGAGCGCCTCCGACCCGGCGGTGAAAGCGACGCTCGCGGAGCCGGTGCCCGCTCGCCGAGCCTGCTGGGTGAGGTAGAGCTCGTGGCCGTCGACCGGGCCGAGCAACGCGAGCGCGGCCGACCCGCCGTCGGCGAGTGGGAGCGCGGAGCCCGCGCTCTTGGAGATCCGCAGCTCGTTGAGCGATTCGACCGACAGCACGCAGGCGCGCAGCTCGCCGTGACGCATCCACAGCTGCACCGATTCCCCGGTGACGTTGCGGATCGCGGTGAGCACCTCGCGCACGTCGGCAGTGGGCCGGTTGGTCGGGAACGGCCCGAGTACGAAGTCACCGGAGGCACCGCGCTCGATGAACCGATGCTCCTCGAGCGCCTGGAGCAGCCGGTACCCGGTGGAGCGCGACATTCCCAGGCGGGTGCACACCTCGGCGCCGGAGAGCGCGTTCCCCGCGATGAGCGCGAGGATCGACGCGCACTTGTCGATGACGCCGACCGCGCTCATCGCTGAGATCCGATCCGCGCGGATCGAGAAGAGCCGATCCCGCTCACACCGTCACCGAGGTGCGGGCCGCCGCACGCCGACGGAGCACCGCACGCAGGATGATCGGGACGACGATGCCGAGCACGATCGCGATGACGAGCGCGAGCGACACCGGACGGGTGATGAGCGGCATGAGGCTGCCGCCGGAGATCTGCAGGAGCCGGCGGAAGTTGTCCTCGAGCAGCGGCACGAGCACGAGGGCGAGGATCGCCGGGGCGAGCGGGAACCCGAACTTCTCCATGAGGTAGCCGATCGCGCCGAACACCCCGAGCATGAGCATGCCGGTGAGGCTGAACTTGATCGCGTAGGTGCCCACGCACACGAGCACGAGGATCGCGCCGAACAGGAGCTCGGGCGGGAGCTTGAGGAGTTTGACGAACACGCCGACGAGCGGGAGGTTGAGGACGACGAGCGCGATGTTGCCGATGTACATGCTCGCGATGATCGTCCAGATGAGCGTCGACTCCTGCTGGAACAGCAGCGGCCCCGGCTGCAGCCCGTACATGGTGAACACGAAGAGCAGGAGCGCGGTCGTCGCCGAACCCGGGATGCCGAGGCTGAACAGCGGGATCATCGCTCCGCCCACTCCGGCGTTGTTCGCCGCCTCCGGACCCGCGACGCCCTCGATCGCTCCCTTGCCGAACCGTTCGGGAGTCTTCGATATCCGCTTCTCCATGATGTAGGACATGAAGGACGCGAGCGACGGGCCGACGCCGGGCAGCACACCGATGATGAAGCCGAGCACCGAGCCGCGGCCCCAAGGAGCGACTGACCGGCGCCAGTCGTCCTTCGTCATCCACGGGCCGGATTCGATCTTCTGGATCTCGTCCCTGCCCGGGGTGAACGCGATCGACAGCTGTCGGATCGCCTCGGGGATGGCGAACAGGGCCATCGCGAAGATCGTGAAGTCGATGCCGTCGCGGAGCACGTCGAGCCCGAAGGTCTGGCGCGGCAGGCCGGTCTGGAAATCGAGGCCGATGAGGCCCACCCCGAGCCCGATGAGTATCGACACGAGCGACTTGATCCGCGAGCCGGTCGACATCGACGAGGCGAGGAGCAGCGCCATGAGCATGAGGAGGAAGTACTCGCTCGCGCCGAAGATCCGGGCGGCCTGCACGAGGACCGGCGACAGGAACGACAGTCCGACGATCGCCAGGGTGCCGGCGACGAACGAGCCGATCGCGGCGGTCGCCAGGGCGGCACGGGCACGACCGCGGCGGGCCATCTCGTAGCCGTCGATCGCGGTGACGGCGCTCGCCACCTCGCCCGGGGTCTTGATCAGGGTGGCGGTGATCGAGCCGCCGTACATCGATCCGTAGTAGATGCCGCACAGCATGATGAGGCCGTGGACCGGCTCCATGCCGAACGACACCGGGATGAGGATCGCGATCGCGGAGATCGGGCCGATGCCGGGAAGCACGCCGACGATAGTGCCGAGCAGCACGCCGAGCAGCGCGAACAGCAGGCTCATGGGCTGGACGGCTTCGGCGAATCCGCCGCCGAGGAGGTTGAGGGTATCCATGGTGGTCCTCCCTAGCCCAGGATCCCCGGCGGGAGGTACACGCCGAGGCCATTCTTGAAGGCGAAGTAGATGACCGTGGAGAACACCACCGAGAAGATGAGGTTCCGGAGCCACCTGCGCCGGTTGTACAGGCATGTCATCGCGAACAGGAACACTGCCGTGGAGAGCAGGAACCCGACCGGGATGAAGATGAAGAGGTAGCCGAAGAAGACGGCGAAGTTGAGCAGCACCCGGGTCGACACCGGCGCCGGTTGCGCGGCCGGGCGGTCGTCGGCCTCCGTGTCGACGGCGGCGGGGCCCGCACTGCCGGCGAGCGACCGTTCCATGAGCTCATCGGGCGTTGCCCGGTGCTTCCGGAAGGCGGACACGGCGAGCAGCGCGCCGAGGATCATCAGACCGATGCCGACGATCGCCGGCAGGGTCTCGGGCCCGACGACGTCGCCGGTGCGCTTGATCCGCAGCGTCTCGAGGAAGAAGCCGAGGCCGACGACGGCCACGACGATCCCGGCCCCGAGGTCGGACCGCTCGATCCGCCTCGGCGCCCGTCGTTCACGACCCCGGTCCGGGGTCGACCCGTGTGCTGCTGTCATGCTCAGCTTCCGATCTCGGTCTTCTCGACGCCTTCGGCCACGGTCTCGTTCGCCTCGGTGATGTAGGTGTCCATCTCGTCACCGGTGAGGAACTCCGGCGACCACTGGTTCTTCTCGACGGTCTCCTGCCAGGACTCCGACTCGACCATCTCCTGGAGGGTCTCCTCCCAGTAGGTCACGGCCTCCTCCGGCATGTCGGCCGGTCCGTACACGCCGCGCCAGTTGGCGAGAGTGACGTCGTAGCCGGAGTCCACGGCGGTGGGGACCGAGTCGAAGGGCGCGGCGAGCGGCTCGGGGGCGAAGGAGACGACGCCCGTGAGGTCCCCGGATTCGAGGGTGGCTCGGAACTCGCTGAGGCCGGCGATCGCGACCGTGGCGTCGCCGTTGAGCAGCGCGGTCGTCTGCTCGCCGCCGCCTTCGTAGTCGACGAAGTTGAGCTCGGACGGGTTGATCCCGGCCGCGTCGGCGAGCAGCGCGAAGGGCAGGCGGTCGTCGCCGGCGGCGGCGATCGGCACGGCCTGCGGGTCGGACTCGAGAGCGCTGATGAGTCCGTCGATGTCGGTGAGCTCGCCGTCCTGCGGAGCGACGACGATGAAGTTCTCGACGTAGAGCGTGGCGATCATCGTGGCGTCGACCGGCCCGTATTCGCACAGGCCGCGATTGTTCATCGTCTGGTTGGCCAGGGAGGAGATCGCGATCTGGTCGTCGGCGCCGGAGTGGTTGTTGATCATCTCGGTGAGCCAGGAGCAGCCGGTGCCGCCGGGCTTGTTCTGCACGGGCAGCGGCACGTCGACGATCCCTTCCTCCTCGAGCGTCTGCGCCATGGCGCGCGCAGTGGTGTCCCAGCCGGAGCCGGGCTCGGCGGGCGCGTTGACGTTGATCGGCTTCGAGGGGTAGTTGCCTCCCCCGCCGCCGGATCCATCGCCGGACTGGCACCCGGCGAGGGCGAGCGCGAGGCTGGAGAGCGCCGCGGCGCCGATGGTGAGGCGTGACATCTTCGTCGACTTCATTGCGAGTCCTTCTGTTCGGGTGGTGCTGTGGAGATGCGATAGGTGTGTACAGCTGTGAGGTGCGGTGCCGGCCCTGCCGGCCGGCTCGCACCTCGGCGGATTACCGGCCTGTCACCCGGTGGATCACCTGCCGAGCGAGGCGAGGATCTCCGCGGTGTGCTCGCCGGGGGCGGGCACGTCCCTCCGTTTGGGGAGGAGCTCGCCGTCGACCGTGAGCGGGAGCCGGGGGACGAGCACCTCGGTGCCGTCCGGGATCCGGGTGGGCACCAGGGCTCCGGTCCGGAGCAGGTGCGGGTCCTCCGCGAGGTCGCTGGGTGCGTTGACCTTCGCGTAGGGCAGGCCGGCGGCGTCGCACATCTGTTCGATGCTCTCGATCGGCAGTTCGGCCAGGGCGTCTTGCAGAACGGTGTGGATGCGACCGCGCTGGGCGACGCGCTCCGAATTGGAGGCGAGCGCGGGGTCGGCGGCGAGCTCGGTGAGCCCGAACACCTCGCACAGCACGGCCCACTGGGTGTCGCTCACTGCGGCGACGAAGATCATCTGGTCCTCGGCCGAGCGGAAGATGTCGTAGACGGCCCAGGCGGCCTCGCGATTGGGCATCGGCTGGACCTCGAGGCCGGTGACCTCGCTCTGCACCATGTGGCTGCCGACGAGGAACGCGTTGTTCTCGAACAGCGAACTCGTCACCTCGGCGCCTTCGCCGGTGCGGGAGCGGACCATGAGGGCGTTGAGGATGCCGATCACCCCGAACATGCCGCCCATGATGTCGTTGACCGAGGCACCGGCGCGCAGCGGGCGGCCGGGAGGACCGGTCATGTAGCCGAGCCCGCCGAGCATCTGCACGACCTCGTCGAGCGCGGCGCGGTCGCCGTAGGGTCCGGGGAGGAATCCCTTGAGCGAGCAGTAGACGAGGCCCGGGTTGGTCTCCTTGAGCGTCGCGCGGTCGAGCCCGTAGCCGGCCATCTTGCCGGTGCGGAAGTTCTCGACGAGGACGTCGGCGGTGCCGAGGAGCTCGCGCACGACTTCGAGGTCGGCCGGATCGTCGAGGTCGGCCTGGAAGCTCTTCTTGTTGCGGTTGTAGGTGGGGAACAGGCCGGCCCCGGAACCGGGCAGGTAACGGGTCTTGTCGCCGGCGCCGCGCGGTTCGACCTTGATGACCTCTGCTCCGAGGTCACCGAGGATCATCCCGCAGCTCGGCCCCATGACCATGTGCGAGATCTCGATGACGCGGATGCCTTCGAGAGAGAGATTCATGCCGCGCCGCCTGCGGTCCGAGCGGGGAGCGGTTCGAGCAGTTCTGACGGGGTCGCCGGGATCCCGGACAGGCTCGAGGTGAGCGGGTGGCCGACGGCTGCGGTGAGCGGGGTGCGGATGGCGGCCAGGCGGTCGACGTCGACGCCGGTGGCCACACCCTCCCGGTGGAGCAGGTGGACGAGGTCGTCGGTGCCGATGTTGCCGGCCGCGCCGGGCGCGAACGGGCAGCCGCCCAGGCCGCCCATCGCGGCGTCGAAGTGCGCGATGCCCAGCTGCAGGGCGGCGTACACGTTGGCCATCCCGAAGTTGTACGTGTCGTGGAGATGGAGATTGACCGGGTGGCCGGGGAACTCGGCGAGCACGGCGGTCGTCGTGCGGGAGAGGAGCCCGGGGTTCGAGTTGCCGACAGTGTCCGCGAGGCCGATGCCGTGGGCGCCGGCGTCGGTGAAGGTGCGGAGGATCGGCAGGAGCTTCTCGACGTCGGTGATCCCGTCGAAGGGGCAGAAGAAGCTCACCGCGGTGGCGATGTCGAAGCGGATGCCGTGGGGCTTGAGCGCGTCGATCGCGTCGAGCAGGCGGTCGGCGGCCTGGGCGATCGAGGAGTCGGAGTTCGCCTGGGAGTGGCCCTCGGAGGCGGAGATCACGAGCTTGACGTTCTTCGCGCCGGCGTCGGCCGCGCGCTCGGCGCCCTTCCGGTTGAACACCAGGGTGTAGAGGTCGACCCCGATCTCCTCGAGCGGCTGGAGGCCGGCGAGCACTTCGGCGGTGTCGCTCATCTGCGGCACCTTCTTCGGGTTGACGAAGGCGCCGATCTCGAGCTGGGTGAGGCCGGCGGAGGCGAGCTGCTGACCGAGTGCGATCTTGACCTCGGTCGGCACGATCGACTTCTCGATCTGCAAGCCGTCGCGCAGCGTGGTGTCGAGGATCTCGACGCGAGTGGGCGGATCTGCCGGTGTTGCTGGAGCAGCGGAGGCGGGTGCTGCGGACTGCTCCTGCCGGGGCGCATGTGCTTCTCTAGCCGTGTGCTGGGCGGAAGGGGTTGACTGCATCACACCGGTCACCATGCCTCTCTGCATCGTCGTCGCACTGACTGCGGTGGGTTCGGATTCGCCATCCGGCTCTCACAGTATGGGAGATTCCGAATCCCGAACGTGGATCGAACACTAGGTCGAGTGTGAGCAATGTCGCAAAGTTCCGCGCCCGTGTCCCGGCCAGTGAGACACAGGTTGAGAAAGCCCTGAATATAAGTCCCATTATTCGGGACTCGGTCAGGTCCTGATGAACGCACTGAGTGCGGCTTCTGCCGCCCAGGAGTACCGCCCGAAAGCTACTCGACAGTTATCCACAATTTCGATTCCGGGGCTGGTCCGGGGACCTGCGGTCGTCTACTTTGGGTCCTGTACCCCTCTCGAAACACCCCCTCCCGGGCGACCCATCCGGGACGCATCCCCCACCCGACCGCTTCAGCGCCCGATCCCCACAGGACACCCATGGACGCCGCCGACATCATCGCCGCCGAGGTCCGCGATCTCATCCGGACCCGTGGCATCGACCCGCGAACCGAGCCCTCCCAGACCCGTGAGCTCGTCCTCCAGGTCATCCACGACTACGACGAGCGCACCCTCGCCGGCTCACTCCCCCTGCTGGCGAATCCCGAGGAGACCGGGCGGCGGATCTTCGATGAGGTCTCCGGGTTCGGAGTGCTCCAGAAATACCTCGACGACCCCGAGGTCGAGGAGATCTGGATCAACGCACCTCAGGGCGTGTTCATCAGCCGCCGCGGCATCAGCGAACTCACCCCGACGCTGCTCACCGAGGCCGAGGTCACCGACCTCATCGAGCGCATGCTCCGCACCTCCGGGCGGCGCGTGGACCTGTCGAGCCCCTTCGTCGACGCCACCCTCCCCGACGGTTCCCGACTCCACGTCGTCCTCCCCGACATCACGCGCACGCACCCAGCGGTGAACATCCGCAAGTTCATCACCCGCACGCGCAGCCTGCACGACCTCGTGGCCAACGGCACACTGCCGGCCAATGCAGCCGCCTTCCTCGACGCGGCAGTGATCGCGGGGGCCAACATCGTGGTCTCGGGTGCGACCCAGGCGGGCAAGACCACCATGCTCAATGCGCTCACCGGCTCGATCCCGGCCCGCGAGCGCGTCATCACCTGCGAGGAGGTGTTCGAACTCGCTGTCCCCGCCCGCGACTGGGTGGCCATGCAATGCCGCCAGCCCTCCCTCGAGGGCACGGGAGAGATCACTCTCCGCCAGCTCGTCAAGGAGGCGCTGCGGATGCGGCCCAGCCGCCTCATCGTCGGCGAGGTCCGCGAGGCCGAATGCTTCGACCTGCTCGTCGCGATGAACAGCGGCCTGCCCGGAATGGGGTCGATCCACGCGAACTCGGCCCGCTCCGCGGTCACCAAGCTCTGCACCCTGCCGCTCCTCGCCGGGCCGAACATCGGCTCGACGTTCGTCACCCCGACCGTCGCCGGCAGCATCGACCTCGTCGTCCACCTCCGCCTCGACCGTGACGGGCAACGACGCGTCGAGGAGATCGCCGCGATCCCCGGCGGACTCGAGGCCGGGGTCGTCGAGCTCGAGAACGTCTTCCACACCGATCACGACGGTGCGCTCGTCCGCGGGCCCGGCTTCACCCACCTCGGCGACCGCTTCGCCGCCGTCGGCAAGGACATCCACAGCATCCTGGAAGCCGCATGAGCACCTCGCTGGCGGCGGCGCTGTGCGGACTCGGCATCGGCTGCGGACTGTTCCTCATCTGGTGGTCGATGTGGGTCACCCCACCCCGCACGACTCCTCGGCCCCGGTTCCTCGTCGAGCTCGACGAGGCGCTCACCGTCGCCGGCTTCCCGCGCGCCTCCCCCGGTCACCTCCTCGTCGTCTCCCTCGCCACCGGCGGCGCGGTGCTCCTCCTCGCCCACCTCTTCACGGGTGCGGTGAGCATCAGCGCCTGCTTCGGCCTGTTCGCCGGTCTCGCACCGCTCATGATCGTGCGCCAGCGGGCCCGCGCCCGCCAGGTCGAGCGGCGCACGCTGTGGCCGGAGGCCATCGACCACCTCCATTCCGGGATCCGCGCCGGCCTGTCGCTGCCGGAGGCCATCAGCGGCTTGAGCGTCCGCGGCCCCGAACAGCTGCGCCCGCTGTTCACCGTGTTCGCCCAGGAGTACCGGGCAACCGGGTCGTTCGCCCTCTCGCTCGATCGCTTCAAGATCGCGTGCGCGGACCCCGTGGCGGACCGCATCGTCGCCGCCCTCGCCGTCACCCGTGAGGTCGGCGGCACCGATCTCGGGGTCATGCTCAAGACGCTGAGCCAGTTCGTCCGGGACGACTCCCGCACCCGCGCGGAGCTCCAGGCGCGGCAGAGCTGGACCGTCACCGGGGCACGTCTGGCCGTCGCCGCGCCGTGGGTCGTGCTCGCGCTCCTCGCCAGCCGCCCGCAGACCACCGCCGCATACAACACGCCGGCAGGGGCGACGCTGCTCCTCGTCGGCCTCGTCGTCTCCCTGGCCGCCTACACCGTGATGAAGCGGATCGGTCGCCTCCCGGCCGAACCGCGGGTCCTGAGGTGACTGATGGAGCACCTCAACCCCTTCAATCCCGCAGCCGTCATCGGCACCGGCCTGGTGCTCGGCCTGTCGCTCGCGTTCTTCGTGCTCAATCTTCCCGTGTTCCGCAGGCCGACCCTCGATGACCGCGTGGGCCCCTATCTGCGCGACCGCCCCCGCGTCGCCGAGCTCTACGGTCCCCCTGTCCCCACCGACGCCGGGATCCGGGGTGTCGCCCGCTCCGCCGTGCGGCGCCTCGGCCGCTGGCTGTCATCGCGACTGACCGTGGACGCGAGCGTCACTGCCCGCCTCGCTCGACTGGGCCGGAACGAGACGGTCGAGCGGTTCCGGGCGCTGCAGCTGCTCCTCGTCGCGGCCGGTCTGGTCGTCGGATCGGGGCTCGCGACCGTCGTCGCCGTCGGACGCGGATTCAATCCCGTGGCCTTCATCCTCATCGTCGCCATCTGCGGGTTGGGTGGGCACTTCGCCAACGACTGGCTTCTCACCCGCCGCGTCCAGCAGCGCGAGGCCCGGATCCTCGCCGAGTTCCCGACGATCGCCGAGCTCCTCGCCCTGTCGATCACCGCCGGCGAGGGCACCGTCGACGCGCTCGAGCGCTCGTGCCGGAGCACGACCGGGGAGCTCAGCGAGGAGCTCCGACTCACCCTCGCCGAGGCGCGGACCGGCACCCCGCTCGTCGAGGCTCTCGACAACCTCGGCAAGCGCACGAGCATCCCGAGCATCGTCCAGTTCGTCGATGGCATCGCCGTCGCGATCTCCCGCGGCACCCCACTCGCCGAGGTGCTCCGGGCGCAGGCAGCCGACGTCCGGGACGAGGGCCGCCGACACCTCATGGAGCTCAGTGGGAAGAAGGAGGTCGGGATGCTCGTGCCGGTTGTCCTCTTCGTCCTCCCGATCACCGTCCTGTTCGCCGTGTTCCCCTCCCTCGCCGTTCTCGAGCTCACGGGATGAGGTGACCTGTTCCTCTGCACACGCCCGCGACCCGATCGACTGAGCCCAGAGCAACTGAAACTGCGCCACCCGAGAACCGACCATCTGAGACCCGGTCGCCGCAGACCGGTCCCCCCTTGAGAAAGGTACCCACCATGACCACGAGGATCTTCACCCGTCTGTTCCTGTTCCTCACTGCCCTCGTCGCGCTCGATGATCGCGCGCCCGGCTCCCGCCGAGCGGCACGCAGCGATCGCGGCGACGTGCCCGGTTGGGTTCTCATCACGATGATGACCGCCGCTCTCGTGGTCGCCCTCTGGGCGCTCGCCGGCGAAGCGTTCACCTCGATGTTCCAGGACTCCATGGACAAGGTCCGCAGCGCCGGCTGAACCATGAAGAACCTCAGTTCCTGCCCACTGACCCGGTGGCAGCGGTGGCCGGGCAGCGGCAATTCCCGAACAGCCGGCATTCCGCGAACAGTCGACAGTTCCCGAGCAGCCAGCAAAGCCCGGGCCGCCGGCTCGGCCCGAACCCCCGGCATACCCCGACCTGCCGGCACCTGCCGCGAACGCCACCGGGCCGGTTCGGGGATCCGACTCGCTGTGCGTCCCGAGTTCGGTCCGGAGTCCCGTCCCGAGCCCCGTCGCGGTTCCCGCTCGGCCGCGCGCCCCGATGCCGGTTCCGCCGTTGCGGAGTTCGTCATGGTGAGCGGATTGCTGAGCCTGGTCTTCGTCTCGGTGCTCCAGCTGTGCATCGCCGTGCACGTGCGCAACACGGTGACGGACTCCGCCGTCGCGGGGGCACGCCAGGCTGCTCTCGCCGACCAGGAGCCGGCCGACGGCGCACGCCTCGCCCGGGCCCTCATCACCGCGGGGATCGGGGATGGCTATGCACAGGACGTCGAGGTCACCGAGTCCGCAGTCTCCGGGACGAACATCGTCACCGTCACGGTGACGACCCCGATCCCGGTGCTCGGACTCCTTGGACCGCAGGGCGTGTGGGAGCTCAGCGGCCGCGCGATCGCCGAGGACATCGAGGGCTGAGACGTGCCGACACAGCGACTCCCCCGGACCCGTGCGGCAGTGGTATCCGACCGCGGGTCGGCGCCCATCGAGTTCATCTTCGCCTCGGTCGTCCTCCTCATTCCCCTTGTCTACCTCGTGCTCTCGCTCGGCCAGGTGCAGGCCGGGTCCTACGCCACCCAGACGACGGCGATCAATGCCGCCCGGGCCGCCGCGCGCTACCCCGATTCCGCTGGCGCCCGGGCCGAGGCGATGGCGCGCCTCCATTTCGAGGACTTCGGTGTCGAGGATGCGCGCTGGGCGATCCGCCTCGAATGCAGCGGACCCTGTGACGAGGCCGGCTCGACGGTCACCGCGCACGTCGAGACCCGGGTCCCGGTCCTCGGTCTGCCCGCACTGTTCGGCCGCGATTCGGCCCCGCACGTCACCGTGCGCGCCGCGCACTCCGACATCGTGTCCCCGTATACGGCGTCTCCGAACGCTGCGTCTCCGAACACTGAGTCACCGAACACTGAGTCACCGAATGCTGGGTCCCCCAGTGCTGGGTTCGCGAAAGCTGGGTTCGCGAACGCTGGGTCGCCGAGCTCCGTGGATGCGGACCGGTGATCGCAATGCGCCGGTGGAGGAACTTTTCCGGGTTGCGTTCCCGTGGGCTGCGCACATCCGGGCAGGCTGTTCGCAGGCACGCCGGTGCAGTGCGGAAGCAGCGGCTCGGGACCGCGCTGTGCTCCGATGAGGGTTCGATCATGCCGCTGGCCGTGGGATTCACGACGATCGCGCTCGTCCTCGTCATCCTCGGCGCCGTGATCACCGACATCTACCTCGCGCATCGCAAGCTCTACGCGCTCGCGGACTCGGCGGCGCTCGCGGCCGCCGACTCGTTCGAGCCGGACTACGGTTCGGACCCGGCGATCATCTTCACCGATGTAGCCGTGCAGCGAGAAGCCGAGAGCTACCTCGACCGCGCGCAGGTGTCGTCCCGCTTCCGCGGTCTCGACGTCCAGGGCGAATCGCCGGACGACCGCAGTGTGGAGATCGTGCTCTCCGCGCGCTATCGCCCCACGCTCGTCTCCCCGTTCGTGCCCCGCGGTATCGAGCTGACCGCCACCGCTCGCGCCCGAGGCGCCCTCCGGGAGGGATGACGACCGACCTCGTCGGCTCGAGCCCACCTCGGCGTACGAAAGTGTGGACGGCCCGAGCCGCATCGGGGTCATTCCGCTGTGGACAGCGTGCCGCTGTCCACAGGCTCATCTTCGGCCTGGCCGTTGCAGGACCCCGACCATAGCCTCGGCGCATGCCCTCCTTGCTCGTCCACCTGCTCACCGGTTTCGATGCCCGGATCCTTCGAGTGGCTGCCCCCGGAGAGCATTCGGCACGGGCCGTGCTCTCGGCCCTGCTCGCCGCGGTCGACGAAGCGACGGAGCCGGGCGCACACGCACCCGGCACATCGGGAGCCGGCACCCACCCGCCCGCAGAGGAACACTTCGTGCCCGCGCATCCGAACCCCGAGGCAACGCCCTTCGCCCGCCCATCCACCACCATCGACGTCTCCGACTGCCGTCCGCGCGGGTGCCCGGGCGACCCGCCGACCCTCGACGACACCTGGCAGACTTGGTGTGCACGCGCCACCGCAGCCCTCATCGATCCCGAACCCGGAAGCCGAGGCGACCGGCTGGCGGGCACCGGCGGGAACAGCGGCACTCTCGTGGAATACTCGGCAGGTCCCGATTCAGGGTTCGCCCACGCGCTCCCGCCCGGCACCTGGAGCCTCGGGCGGACGTGCGACGCCGACCGCCCTCTTGCCGACCCCTTCCTCAGCCGCACCCCGCTGCTCATGGGAAACGGCCCCGGCGGGATCACGCTGGGCACGTGCGGCGGGGTCGAACGAACCGTCGCCGTCGACCCCGCAGGCCCGCAGTCGTTCCGACTCGGCAGCACCCGGGTGTCGATCCATCCCCCCGGCCCACCGTCTCCGCCGGGACCGGTGACCCTGCACGGACCCGAGCCGCCGGAGGTCCGACTTCCTGAGACGCCCTCGTGGACCTTCTACATCCTGCCGCTCGTCCTGGGAATCGTCCTCGTCCTCGTCACCGGAATGTGGTGGTTCCTGCTGTTCACCCTGTCCGGCCCGCTCACCGCCGGCGTGCGCTGGCGCATGGAGACCCGCCGGTGGAAGCGGGAATCGGCAGAATCCGTCGTGGAGTTCCGCCGAGCGCTCACCGAGCATGCGGCCGAGGTGACTGCGAGGATCGACATTGCGACCAGCACCGCTGCAGCGACGCCCCTGGAATCCGGGCTCGTCGTCCTCGGTTACGGTCGGGCTCTGAGCCCTGACACCCTGGCCGGTCTCCCCGGCGTCGACAGGGCCGACCGCAGAACTGATCGCCGGTCCACGCCGCCGGGGATCGCGCGTCTCCTCGACCGGTTCTCGGTGCCGGTCGCCGTGATCGACGGGCCCACGGGAGCCGTCACCGAGGCTGTCGGTTCACAGGTCGATCGACGGTCCCGCGACCGCCAAGCGGACACGACATTCGACCGTGATGCGGCCGGCAAGGGCGCGGAGAACACAGTGCCGGGCCGAAACCGTGCGGGTCGCCGCCGCGCGGACCATGGAGCGACAGGCAGAGATGCGGCGGGCGATGATTCGGCGGCCGTTGGCTCAGTCGGCAGTCCCCCGGTGGGCCGGGGATCGGTGCACCCCGTCCTCGAGGACTGTGCGCTGCTGTTCGACCCGAGCGCAGTCGACCTCGACGTCAGCGGAGTGCCGGAGGTCGTCGGCGATGTCGTACGCGCCGTCGTCGCGAGTGCCCGCGCCCTCAGACTGCCGGTGGCGTTCGCCGACAGCTCGGTCGCCGAGGTGTTCCCCGAGCTCACCGGGTACGGCGTCGACGTGGCCGCAGCCGATGGCTCGGCAGATCGGGTCGCCGGTTCCGGCATCACCATCGAGTTGGCGCCACGGATTCCTGCAGCGGTGCCGTCGGGATCCTCGACGGACCCCCTTGCGCCTGATGACCGAGCGAGGCGACCTCGCGTAACGGGCACCCGAGCCGGCTCCCCCACAGCGATGCTCGACGAAGCCCGCATGACATCGCTAGACAGCACAGAATCGCCTGTGCTTCCTGCGGTTCCCGCTCCGGTTCCGGCCCCGGCTCCGGTTCCGCACCGCCGAGATGATGACGACGGCCAGATCACCGTGTCCATCCGCTGCCCCGCTTCCACGGCGAGCCTCGGTGAGTCCGGGCGGTTCACCTCTCGTGCGACACCGCCTGGTGAGGTGGTGCCGCGATGGCGGATCGACTGCACGACTCCCCTGTCGACCGCCGAACTCTCCCTGGTCGATGCGCCGCGTCCGCGCCGCCACCCGGTCCCGCTCGGCGGAGCCATCGAGCTGCGACGCCTGCGCCCCGAGCGATTCCTCCAGCTCGTTCCCCCGCCCGCGGCTCCGGCCGGAGCTGTTCCCGCGTCCCGCACCCTCGACGAACTCCTTGCCGAGCTCTCTGCAGACCATGGCCACGAGCAATCGGATCCGGAGGCCGGCGCCTCAGGAGCCGGCGGGAGGCCGGCCATCGCCGACACATTCCTCATTCGCGGTCCGCGTGGGTCGACGGATTCCCGCGCCGGCCTCAGATCGTCACCCAGCGACTGGAGAAGCGCTTGGGGCTCGGTCCACGACTCCACGGCACGCAGAGATACGGCACGCAGCGGTACCGTGCCCAGGGGTTCCGTACCCGGAGGTTCCGTGCCCAGTGGGCCATCATCCACCGGATCGGCACCCACCGGGGCGACGCGGGTGCCGCTGGGATCCACGTCGACCGGAGCCCTGCTCGTCGACCTCGTCGAGGACGGCCCGCATGCACTCGTGGCCGGGACGACCGGCAGCGGCAAGTCGGTGCTGCTCCAGACCTGGGTCGCCGCGCTGTCCGCCGTGCTCTCCCCGGACGAACTGCGTTTCGTCCTCATCGACTTCAAGGGCGGAGCGGCGTTCGCACCGTTCGCCGAGCTCGCCCACGTCGATGCCGTCGTCGACAATCTCGAACCGACCCAGGCGATGCGTGCGCTCCGAAGTCTGCGGGCGGAGATCCTGCGACGAGAGGCCCTGCTCGCCGAGCAGCGGTGCCCCGACATCGATGCCCTCAACGCTGCGATCCAGCACTCCGACGACCGCACCGCGCTGCCCCGCATCGTCGTCGTCATCGATGAGTTCCAGGCTCTCATCCAGGACAATCCCGCCGGAGTGGAGATGATCGAATCGCTCACCGCGCTCGGCCGTTCCCTGGGCATCCACCTCATCCTCGCCACTCAACGGCCCTCCGGCATCGTCACCTCACGCATGAAGGCCAACATCTCCCTGCGCCTCGCCCTGCGCGTGCGCGACTCCGCCGACTCGATCGAGGTGATCGGAACCGACGCCGCCGCGCACCTGCGGCTCGACGACCCCGGTGCTGCACTCCTCAGCCGCACGGGGCCGCCCGAGCTGTTCAGGGCCGCGCAGGTCACCGTGTCCCCGGCTCAGCACCCGCCGGCCCCGCCGAGGGTGGATTGGACTGCTCTGCTCGGCCGGCGGGCGACGACCCGCAGCCCGGCGCCGCGCGACACGATGTCCGGTTCCGCCGCGCTGCCCGCCCCCGGACCGACGGCGGGAGCCGCGCTCACCGTCCCTGCGCTCGTCTCGGTCTCGCAGCACTTCATCGCCGGATCCACCGGCCGCACTCGGCGGCGGATCGTCCTGCCGCCGATGCCCGTATCGCATGCCGCGCTGTCATCCACCGACCTCGGACTCCTCGACTTCCCGGACGAGAACCGGACGGCGCGCTGGATATGGGATCCCGTTCGGGACGGATCCGTGATCATCACCGGCGGGCGCGGTCGCGGCACGAGCACGGCGGTGCAGTCGTTCGCTGCGGCAGCGGTGAGCACCGGCAGCCGCGTCGTGCTCCTCACCCGGGGCCGTTGCGACCGGACCGTCGAGGAGATCCTCGACACCAGGAACCACGAAGACGGCGCGGAGCCCGGTGAGCTCATCGTGGCCGATCACGCCGAGCTGTGGGCCGTCGAGTACCTCCTGGGGCTCCTCGAGACCGATGACGACCCGCGGCCCAGGATGATCTGCATCGACGATTTCGATGCGCTGCTCCGGACGCTCGAGGGCACCCGCAGGCTCTCGCGCCTGGAAGCGCTGCTGACGTCGGGTGCCGGGCGGTCCCCGACGGCGTTCGTCATCGCGGCCGGCCGGCGGATCCTCCATTCACCCATCGCCGCGCGGGCCCGAACGCGTGTGATCTTCCCGCCGGCCGATCCGCAGGAGACCGCGCACCTCGGACTCCAGACTCGGAGGTTCTCCGGAGCCTGGCCTCCCGGGCGCGCAGTCGTCCTCGGTCCCGTTTCGTCCTCAACCGGCCCGCAGGGGGCCGATGTCCAGCTCTCGCACACATGCTCTGACCGCGTTCCGCCTGTACCGGGCACCTCGATCGGGGCGGAGGGACACCACCGCGACGACACGGAGTGCCGCGGGGCCGGGTGCGATGCCGATCGAGCAGTGCCGATCCGCAGTGGCTCGCCTCGTGTTCGGGTGTCGGTGATCGATGCAGGTGGCTTCGGTCGCAACAGCGACGTGGACCACTGGGTGCACCGCTCGGCACGACGCCGTACGAGCGGTGCCGATCCGCATCGATCTGAGAGTTCGGCGACCGGGGCTGCTGGGATCATCGGCGCAGAGCCGGGCCGCGCCGCGAGCAGCGGTGTCGGGATCGGCGTCGGACCGTGCGGAGAGACCGTGACGTGGATCCCGGACATCGACGGTCCGGTCCTCAGTGTGCGCACCACCGCGGCCCTGACGCCGTTGCTCGTCACCGGTGTGGAGCAGGCGTGGCACGCAGCCGAGGTGAGGCAGACGCTCCTCGCCGTGCTCGAGGCGCACCTCACGGATCCATCGGACCTCACCACAGCCCTGAGGGCTCCGGCATGCGTCATCGGCTGGCCGCTCCAGCACACGCCGGGCTACTCGTCACCGCTCGCACGGGTCCCGGGGCTCGGCCCGATGCTCGTCATCGGTGCCCGCACCGCCGGGGAGCTCGCCGAGGTCGGATTGCGCGACCTCCCAGCGGGCCCCGGCGGTCAGACGCGCGGCTGGTACGTCACGGCAGAGCGCGCGATCCCCGTCGATGTCACCCGTCTGCTCGACCGCACCTGAACCGGGGTGTTCCGTACCCGGACCGGCCGGTCCTCGAGCTCACTCCGACCCGAGGGTCACGTACGTCTGCAGCACCCGCGCCTGGCCCGCCTCGAGCAGGCCGTCGACGAGGGCGCTGAGGACGGGCATCTCGCTCGTCACCTCGAGTGCGACCGGGGTGTCGACGCTGAGCCGGGCGAGCAGCACCGCCGCATCCCCGAGTGCCGACTGGAAAGCAGGGGCATCGGAGGCATCCGCGGCGCCATCGCCCACTGCGTCGGCCTGCGCGTCGTACATCGACCCGAGCGTGAGCTCGGTGGGCGGCAGCTCGGCAGTCGGCGACTCGGAGACCGGAGTCCTCGCTTCCACGGCAGTGTCGTTCTCCGGCTGGGCGTAGGACACCGCGAAGGTCGTCACCTCGCGATCCCTCCCCGAATCTGCCTTCCCCGATTCTGCCTTCCCGGAACCCGCAGCGCGCAGCAGCGCGGCACCGTGGGCGCCGGCGGCCTCGGAGAGGAACCGGGTGTTGACCTGGCCGATCGTCATCTCGGCCGCGGGATCCGCACGGTTGACGCCCGCATACCATTCGGCGAACGCCCGGGTCAGCGCCACCGAACCGGTCGCCGTGACCTCGAAGTCCTCGAGCCGGTCCGCCCCCAGGCTGCCGAGCGCACCCGGCGCCACCTCGACCACGCGCGTGGTGAACAGCGGCGCGAACCCGATTGCCCGCGCCGCCGCCTCACCTGCGGAGCCGGGTTCCACCCGGGCGCGCAGCGGCAGGTCCGCGAGCGCGGTGCCGGCGGCCCGCTCCCGCACGGCGGCGAGCAGATCCCGGCCGACACCTCGGCGGCGCTCGGATTCCGCGACCTCGACATGCACCCAGGCGCGCTCCGGGTGGGCTGGTGATTCGGTGATCGCGGCGGCCCCGACGAGGATGTCGCCCGCCCCCTCCGCGGAGCTCGTCCCCGAAGCGGAGTCTTCTCCCGTGCGGGAGGCGTCGAGCTCAGCGACGACGCAGCGCGAGACCGGGGATTCGGAGTCGGCGCGGAAGAGATTGCGCACCACGTGACCGGCCGGGGTCGAGGCGTCGTGGAACACCTCGTTGAGGGCGAGGTCGTCGCCGGGCGCGAACGGACGGATCGTCATCGAGTCACCTTCATCGTGGCGGGTGTGGAGCGGATCAGCAGTGGGCCGCCGACCTTTCGGTAGTGTCGTCCCATGACCGAATCTCAGCTTAGCGATTCCGCGCCCACCGAGCGCACAGACATCGGGTCCACCGGCATCGGGCCCGACGATGCCGGATCAGATGCCACCGGGTCCGACGCCACCGAGCCGAGCGCCCTCGCGGCCCGCGCCGCCGCCGTCATCAATGAGGCCGCCGGGGTCGACGCCCACGACATCGCGCTCGTGCTCGGCTCCGGGTGGGGCCAGGCCGCCGACCTCATCGGCGAGACGATCTCCGAGCTCCCCGCCGCCGAGGTCCCCGGCTTCCTCTCCCCCGTCGTCGCCGGCCACGGCGGCACGCTGCGCAGCGTGCGGGTGGGCGACACCGGGAAGACCGCGCTCGTGCTCGGCGCCCGCACCCACTTCTACGAGGACCGCGGCGTCCGCGCCGTCGCCCATGGAGTGCGCACCGCCGCCGCAGCCAGCTGCTCCACTCTCGTCCTCACCAACGGGTGCGGCGGGCTCAACCCCGACTGGGCACCCGGCACCCCGGTCCTCATCTCCGACCACCTCAACCTCACCGCGGCGAGCCCACTCGAGGGCGCGACCTTCGTCGACCTCACCGACCTCTACTCCTCCCGCCTGCGCGGAGTCGCCCGTGAGATCGACCCGAGCCTCGACGAGGGCGTGTACGCCCAGTTCCGCGGCCCCCACTACGAGACCCCGGCCGAGGTGCGCATGGCGCGCATCATGGGCGCCGACCTGGTGGGCATGTCGACCGCGCTCGAGGCGATCGCCGCCCGTGAGGCCGGACTCGAGATCCTCGGCATCTCGCTCGTGACGAACCTCGCGGCCGGTGTGTCCGATGAACCGCTGTCCCACGCCGAGGTCATCGAGGCCGGGCACGCCGCCGGTCCGCGCATCTCCGATCTGCTCGCTCGGATCGTCGAGCGGATCGCCCGTGAGCAGGCCGCACACATGACCGACGGTGATGCCTGAGATGGCGCGGGTGGCCGACCGCTTCAGCAGCGGCTTCGACGCACAGGTGGTGCGCGACTGGATCGCCGACGACCCGGACCCCGTCACGCGCGCCGAGCTGCAGGACCTCCTCGAGGCGGCCGTCGGGACCGCGGGGACGACGACGGCCGAGGCCGGAGACGGGCCTGCTCCTTCGGAACCCGTCTCCTCGGATTCTGCTGACCCGGCCGCCGAGGTTCCGGGCCCAGGTGCTCCGGGCCCAGGTGCTCCCGACGCCGCCACCCAGGCCCGCGCCGAGCTCGAGGACCGGTTCCTCGCTCCGCTGAGCTTCGGCACCGCCGGCCTGCGCGGCGCGATCGCCGCCGGACCCAACCGAATGAACCGCGCCGTGGTGATCCGGGCTGCCGCCGGCGTGTCCCACTTCCTCCGCGACACACTGGGCGAGGGCTTCACCGTCGTCATCGGTTGCGACGCCCGCCACGGCTCCGCAGATTTCGCGCGCGACACCGCCGCCGTGGTGACTGCGGCCGGCGGGCGCGCGATCCTGCTCCCCGCCCAGCTGCCCACTCCCGTGCTCGCACTCGCCGTCAACCGCCTCGGCGCCGATGCCGGCGTCATGGTCACTGCGAGCCACAACCCGCCGGCCGACAACGGCTACAAGGTGTACCTCGGCGAAGCGCCGCTGGCCGCGGTGCTCAGCGGCACAGAGGACCCGGAGGTCATCCGGGCGGGCGCCGGAGCGCAGATCGTGCCGCCCTTCGACGCCCTCATCGCCGAGGCGATCGCAGCGGTCCCGTCGGTCGCCGGCACGCCGCGCGCGGAGTCCGGGTGGGAGATGGCCGGGGAAGAGATCGTCGAGGAGTACCTGGCGCACATCGACGCGCTCGGTGAGCGCCGGCAGACGCCGGTGCGGATCGTCATGACATCGCTCCACGGTGTCGGCGGGCAGACCGCGCTGAGGGCCCTCGAACGCTGCGGCTTCAGCGATGTCCACGTCGTCGGATCCCAGGCGGACCCCGATCCCGAGTTCCCGACAGTCGCGTTCCCCAACCCCGAGGAGCACGGTGCGCTCGACGCGGCGCTCGACCTCGCAGCGCAGGTCGACGCCGACCTCATCATCGCCCACGACCCGGATGCCGACCGGTTCAGCGCCGCGATCCCGGTCGCAGCGCACGCACAGCACACAGGCTCGTCGCCGGGCCCAGCGCACGGAGACCCGACGGCTCCGGTGCCGCTGCCGGCAGATTCCTCACCTGCGGCCCCGAACGCTCCGGGGACCGCTGTGCGGACGTACCGGCAGCTCACCGGGGACGAGGTGGGACTCCTGCTCGGCGAACGGATCGCCTCGCGGGTCGACGTGGGTGGAGCCGCGGCGGTGCTGGCGAACTCGATCGTGAGTTCACAGGCGCTCAGCGCCGTCGCCGCTGCCCACGGACTCACGCATGCCAACACCCTGACCGGTTTCAAGTGGATCTCGCGGGTGCCCGGACTGGTGTTCGGCTACGAGGAGGCACTCGGGTACTGCGTCGCCCCACAGGCCGTGCGCGACAAGGACGGCATCTCGGCCTCGATCGTGTTCGCCGGACTGGTCTCCGAACTCGCCGGCGCGGGTTCCACGGTGGAGGCGGAGCTCGCTCGGATCCGACAGCGCGATGGCGTCTTCCTCACCGCCCCGGTCACCTTCCGCATGCAGGACACGGCGCTCATCGCCGAGGCAATGGAGCGGGTCCGCACGTTCCCGCCCGAGGTGCTCGCAGGCTCACCCGTGACGCGCGTGGTCGACATGGCCGAAGGACTCGACGCGCTGCCGCCGACCGACGGGGTCGCGATCTTCACCGCCTCCGGAGGCCGCGTGATCATCCGCCCCTCCGGGACCGAGCCCAAGCTCAAGTGCTATCTCGAGGTCACCGGCAACGGTGGGACCCGGGACAGCGCCGAAGGCGATGCAGGCCCCGTGGCGCACGCCCGTTCCGGGCTCGATGAGCTCGTCACCGCCGTGCAGGAGTACCTCGGGCTCTGACGCGCCGGGGACTCCTGCATACCTGCGGCCCGGTCATCTCTGCGCCGCTGTTGCACGTGGGGCTCTGTCGCACCTGGGACTCTCCCACATCCGGGGTGCCGTCGAGCCGCTCCGGCAGGGAGACGAGTCCGCAGGAAGCCGCGTGCCCGGATTCGTTCGGAGATCCCCCGCCGTGCCTGTGCGCGTCCGGCCACTCGCTCGCCGCTGTGCTCATCACCGCATTCACCGCACCCTGGAAGTATTCGAGCATCATTGCGTATACCTCTTCCATTCCTCTCTGTGATCTATTATGATTAGAACACAGCGAAAGGAACGGAGCAATGGCGATCGGATCAGCCCACGGGTTCGACTACCGTCTCTTCGCCGCGTGCGCGGCCGCCGGCACCATGGATCCACCCTCCGAGTATTCGGTTTCTACCGACCCTGCTCGCTTCGCCGCCCCCGGGGACCTCCGCGAGCTCGAAGCCCTGCTCGCCGGAGACGCGATGTTCGAGGGTCCTGCCCCGGCCGGGAATCCTGTCCAGTTCGCGAATCCAGCCCCGTTCACGAGTGCCCGCGATGTTGATGGGACTCGAACCGACTCCGGCTCTCCGTACGCTCCCCAGCACGACGACGGCTCCTGCCCATGGAACCCAGCAGACCGTCGAGGCGGTGCACCCTTGTTCGCGGAATCGGCCGTCCGCTTCGACCGGCTCCACGAGCGCGTGGCGCAGGTATCGCGCATTCGGGATGTCGCCGCCCTCGAAGAACTCGTCGCCGTCGCTCAGGCCTCGCTCGGATACCTCGCGATTACGCACAACCCGGACGAGATCCGTGCCCTGTTCGGACTGCCCGACGATCGGCGCAGCCGCCACGCCACTGCAGCGACCGGATCTGGTCCGGGATCGCCGCAGCAACCTGGATCGGAAGTGCACCCGGAATCAGCGTGGACTCCCGGCTCGGCGCAGCATTCGGAATCAGCATGGTCTCCGGAGCCGTCGCAGGGTGCGGAATCACCGCAACAGGCGTCATCACCGTTCCGGGCAGAAGTGCGTGCGGCGCTCAAGGACGGGTTCGATATCGCGCTCGCACAGCGCCTGAGCATGACGACCGCGCAAGCGACCAGCGCCGCCGCGGACAGCCTCCTCGCCTATTTCGGACTGCCGCTCATGCGGCATGCCGTTCACCTCGGCGAATCGACGTGGGCCAAGCTGCGCACGACGATGAAGAAGGCCCGCGATCTGCCGCTGGCGCTCGTCCGTCGTCTCGATGAGTACGCAGTCGGCCGGCCCCACGACCTCACACCGCATCGGCTGGGGATCCTCCTCGACCGGCAGGCCGCGCTGCTCGCCGGGCGCGACCACCTCGAGAAGGAACGTGCGCGCCACCGCACGGTGCGGATCGACCGGTGGCGCGACGGGACCGCCAGACTCACGCTCACCGGGCCCGTCACCGCTCTCGATGCCCTGTACCAGCGCACACGCGCAATGGCGAAGGCGATCTCGCTCAACCATGCCGATGCGTTCGGCCTCGACCGCAGTCGCCAGGCGATCGTCGACGCTCGCGCGCTCCACGAACTCATGTTCGACATCATCACGCGGGCCACCCCGACCGTCGATGTCACCGTCGTCGAACTCGATGGCCCGGCGCCGAACATCACCCCGCCCGCAACCACTTCTTCCTCTGCAGACACGACGTCTCAGGAGTCGTCGTGTACACGTGAGTCGTTCGGAGCTAGGTCGGGTTCAGGTCCCTCAGGTTCGGGTCCCTCGGGTTCAGGCGCCACGGATTCCAGCACCACGTCGGCAGAGACGACGTTCGCCGGCACCGCAGGTTCCGGCTCCTCTGGTTCCGGCTCCCCGGGTTCCAGCTCCTCTGGTTCCGGCTCCTCTGGTTCCAGCTCCCCGGGTTCCAGCTCCCCGGGTTCCAGCTCCTCTGGTTCCGGCTCCTCTGGTTCCAGCTCCCCGGGTTCCAGCTCCTCTGGTTCCGGCTCCTCTGGTTCCGGCACCGCGTCTGCGGACCGCTCCCGAACCGGTCCGGCGCTTTCCGGAGATGCACCCGCTGATTGCGCGCCCGACATCCCTCAGCCCAGCCATGCGCCATCGCATGGTTCCCCGTCGTCGAGCGATCCGAACGACTCCGATCACTCGCCGCCGACGGCAGAGGGATCGCCCACGCACCGCCATACGGCCTCGAGAACTCGACGGATGAAGCGATTGCGCGGGCTCAGTGAGATCCCCGACCTCGGTGAGACCGAGAACGCCTACATCCACTCCGTCACCCTCACGTGCCCCACACATGAGGAATGGCTGCGCCGGCAGGCTGCGGTCACCGTCACCGTGCCCGTGATGTCCCTGCTCGACGAATGGAGCTCGGTCGACGAGTCGAACCTGCCCGCGGAGCTCGACGGTACGTGCCCGATCCCGGCGGAGACCGCCCGGGACATCGTTGCTCGCGCTCCCCACCTCGAGCGGCTGCTCACCGACCCCATCGACGGCACCGTGCTGCCGATCGCCGCTACGAAGTACCGCATCCCGGATGCTCTCCGCCGCACCACCAGGTCACGCTGGCGGACGTGCGCGGCACCCGGTTGCGATGTGTCCGCCCAGCACTGCGAGATCGACCATGTGGTTCCGTTCGATCACGACGCTCCCGGATCCGGCGGACTCACGGTGGTCGAGAACCTCCAGCCGCTGTGCAAGCACCATCACGACATGAAGACCCGCGGCCGGCTCCTCGCCGATGCCCATGTGGACCGAACGGTGTGGCGAGCGTCCGGCGCGGACACGACGGTCACCCGTCCTCTGCCCGACCCGGTCGGATCCGAGCACGCAGCCCACTTCGAGGCGCACGATCCATGGACCTGGATCGACGACTATGAGTGGCCCGGATGAGCCCCTCCCGCCTGCGACCTCACGACCACTGCGCAGCTCGGGTGAGTTCAGGTGAACTCGAGCGGGTGCACTCCGACTTCCGGCGGGTCACTTCAGCCCGTCGAGCACCGCCCTCGAACCGGACAGACCCAGCCGGGAGGCTCCCGCCGCGATCATCGCCTCGGCGGCTTCCGCATCGCGGATGCCTCCGGAGGCCTTGACCCCCAGGCGGTCCCCAACGGTCTTCCGCATGAGTTCGACGGCGTGCGCGCTCGCGCCCCCGGCGGGATGGAACCCGGTCGAGGTCTTGACGAAGTCGGCTCCCGCAGCCTCGGACCGACGGCACGCCTCGACGATCTCCTCGTCAGTGAGCGCCGCCGACTCGATGATGACCTTGACGAGCGCTCCACCGGAGGCCTCGACGACGGCCCGGATGTCCGCCTCGACCCCGTCGAAGCCCCCGGCCTTCGCCAGGCCCAGGTTGATCACCATGTCGACCTCGTCGGCACCGTCGGCCACGGCCCGCTTCGCTTCTGCCGCTTTGACCTCGGACGCGTGCGCACCGGATGGGAAACCGCACACCGTCGCGACCACGAGGTCACCGGTGTCTGCGAGCGGCAGCCGGCTCGGCGACACGCACACTGCCAGAACGCCGAGGTCACGGGCCTCGGCGACGAGCGCGGCGACGTCCTCAGCCGTGCTCTCCGGCTTGAGCAGCGTGTGGTCGATGAGGGCGGCGGCATCAGCGCGAGAGGTCATGGTGTTCTCCATTCGGTTCGGTTCTCAGTGGTGAAGTTCATGGGGTGAAGCTCGGGCCGTCCAGCTCGAGCAGGTGTTCGGAAGGAGCCGTTCAGCAGGCGGGACTCGTCAGGAACCGTCCAGCTCGAGCAGGTGTTCGGCAGGAGCCGTTCGGCAGGCGGGACTCGGCAGAAGAGTTTCGACAGGCTGTACTCGGTAGCCGGCATTCGGCAGGAGACGTTCGGCAATACGCGTTCGACAGCCGGCGTTCACCGGAGCGACGCTCGACGAGCGGCGTCCGCCAGGTGCATCCGCCTGTCGCCCACAACGGAGCTTGCAGCTCATCAACCCTGCCCGTCCGTCCTGTTCATGCGTCCTGCTCATGCGCCCTGCTGCCCGTCCGCTCAGCTCATGCGCTCGACTCATCCGCCCTGCCCGTTCGCTCAGCCGATGCGCTCGAGGACGATCGATGCGGCTGCGGCGTCGGCACCCTCCGCAGCCGGTTCGACGACGATCGCCCCGGCGAGCGATTCCTCGGCGCGGGCGAAGCGGGCCGGTTCGTCGGTATGGAGGGTGAGGATCGGCTGCCCCTTGCGCACGGCCTCGCCCGGCTTGACGTGGATCTCGATGCCGGCTCCGGCCTGCACCGGGTCCTCCTTCTTCGCGCGTCCGGCTCCCAGGCGCCACGACGCCATCCCGACGGCCAGCGCATCGAGCTCCATGAGGACCCCGTCGGACTCGGCAACCACCTCCGAGGTCTCCTGCGCCCGCGGCAGATCGGCATCCGGATCGCCGCCCTGGCGCTCGATCATCGTCTTCCACACATCCATCGCGCGGCCGTCCGTGAGCGCGGCGCGCACATCGACATCGTTCGTCCCCGCCAGGCGGAGCATCTCCTCGGCGAGCGCCACGGTGAGGTCGACGACATCGGCGGGCCCGCCGCCGGCGAGCACCTCGACGGCTTCTCGCACCTCGAGTGCGTTGCCCACCGTCATACCGAGCGGCGTGGACATGTCGGTGAGCAACGCGCTCGTCCGCACCCCGGCGTTGCGGCCGAGCGTCACCATGGTCTCGGCCAGGCGCTTCGCCGAGGCGTGATCCTTCATGAATGCCCCGGAACCGACTTTGACGTCGAGGACGAGGGAACCGGTGCCCTCGGCGATCTTCTTCGACATGATCGACGAGGCGATGAGCGGGATCGCCTCCACCGTCGAGGTGATGTCGCGCAGGGCGTAGAGCTTCTTGTCGGCCGGAGCCAGACCCGCGCCGGCCGCGCAGATCACTGCTCCCGGATCGCGCAGCATCGCGAGCATCTCGTCATTGCTCAGGTCGGCGCGCCAGCCGGGGATCGCCTCGAGCTTGTCGAGCGTGCCGCCGGTGTGGCCGAGACCGCGGCCGGAGAGCTGCGGCACCGCCACCCCGAACACGGCGACGAGGGGTGCGAGCGGCAGGGTGATCTTGTCGCCGACCCCGCCGGTGGAATGCTTGTCGGCGGTGGGGCGGTCGAGCCCGGAGAAGTCCATGGTCTCCCCCGAGGCGATCATCGCGTGGGTCCAGGCGCTGATCTCCTCGTCGGTCATGCCGTTGAGGTAGACCGCCATCGCGAGCGCGGACATCTGCTCATCGGCGACGACGCCGCGGGTGTAGGCGTCGATCACCCAGTCGATCTGAGCGGGGCTCAGCACCTGGTCGTCGCGCTTGGCCCGAATAACATCGACGGCGTCGAAGGCCTCGAGCGGGGTGGAGTTCGGCATGCTTCCTTCCGTGGTGCGTGGTCATGGCGGGTGTCGGTCCGGCGGATCCGCAGCCGCGGCGGCCGGTGAGCGGCGTGTCCGGTAGATCGTGATGGTCGGCGGGCTGTGATGGTCCGGTCTCCGGGTCGGCCCCGGGTCGGAGACCGGCTGGCCTCGGGTGGGTCCGCGTCACAGACCCTCGTGCCCCGAACGGGGCCGCGGCACCGAGGCCGAGGTGGCACTGGCACCAGTCTGCCCCATCGCCTGGCCGCGAGTCGTGCAGGATGTCTGCGAGTGCGGTCATCACCGGTTCGGATCGCACCTCACCCGCCGGTTTCTATGCGTCGCGCTATACCTCCGCGAGCACAGCACCGCACATCCTGCACGTCACTCTGCACGTCACTTCCGGCGCTGCTCGTAGTCCGTGAGGTGGTCGGGACCGAAAGCCTCGGGCAGCACTGCGGACATCGGCAGGTGCCCGCTCGGCATCGCGAGCACGAGGTCCGGGCCGCCGAACTCGTAGAGGAGCTGGCGGCAGCGACCGCACGGCACGAGCTTCTCCCCCGCGCCGTCGACGCACGCGAACGCGACGAGCCGTCCGCCCCCCGAGCGCGCGAGGTCGGACACGAGCCCGCACTCGGCGCACAGCCCTACGCCGTAGGACGCGTTCTCGACATTGCAGCCGGTCACCACGCGCCCATCGTCGACGAGTGCCGCCGCACCCACCGGGTAGCCGGAGTACGGCACGTACGCCCGGGTGACGGCGTCGCGCGCCGCGTCCTGCAGACGGGCCCACACCTCGGCGGGGAACTCACGCATCAGATGCCTCCTTCGATGTCATTGGCTGAAGCCACCAGCTGAAGTCATTGGCTGTAGTCACCAGCTGAAGTCACTGGCTGTAGTCACCAGCTCAAGTCACTGGCTGATGTACGGCTTGCCCTCGGCGGCGGGTGCGCGGACGCGGCCGACGAAGCCGGCGACGGCGAGCACCGTGACGACGTAGGGCAGCATGAGCAGCAGCTGCGAGGGCACCGGGGTGCCGATCGCTGACAGCACGTTCGCGAGGTTCTTCGAGAAGCCGAACAGGAGCGCTGCGAACAGCGCGCCCATCGGGTTCCACTTGCCCAGGATCATCGCGGCGAGCGCGATGTACCCCTGCCCGGCTGACATTTCCTTGCCGAACGCCAGCCCGGAGCCGATGGTGAAGAACGCACCGCCCAGACCGGCGATCGCGCCGGCGAGCAGAGTGTTGAGCACGCGGTTGCGGTTGACGTTGATGCCCACGGTGTCCGCGGCCTTGGGGTGCTCGCCGATCGCCCGCATCCGCAGCCCCCACTTCGAGCGGAAGATGAAGATCTGCAGCGCGACGACGACGACGTACATGAGGTAGACGAGGATGTTCTGGTTGAACAGCACCGGCCCGATCACCGGGATGTCCGACAGCAGCGGGATCGGCAGGTTGGGCAGCTGCTGGCGCGCGTTCCACGTCGCCGGATCCTGCGTGAGCACGGTGGAGAACAGGAAGCTCGTCACACCGACGACGAGCACGTTGAGCACGACGCCGATGATGATCTGGTCCACCCAGTAGCGCACCGCGAAGAACGTCAGCACCACGGCCACCAGAGCGCCCGCGATCGGTGCGGCGAACAGCCCCGCGTACGGGTTCTGCAGCGCCGAGGCGACGACCGCTGCGAGGAACGCGCCGGCGAGCAGCTGGCCCTCGATCGCGATGTTGATGATGCCCGAGCGTTCGCCTACGAGACCGCACATCGCGCCGAAGATCAGCGGCACCGACAGCGCGAGCGCCCCGGCGAGGAGCGCCGTCACCGGCATCCGCCCCGCCCCGGCGGCGGACCAGGTGAGGAACGCGAACACGAACACGATGCCGAACAGGAGCGGGAACCACACGCCGAGGCGCCGGCGGTTGAACGTCGCCCAGATCGACACCGCCGCCAAGACGACGAGCACGAGGCCGAGCGCCACGCAGGTCGCCTTCGACGGCACCGGGAGCGGCGGGATGGTGAAGAAGTCGTTGCGCGAGGCGAAGGTGAACGTCGTCTGCTTGCCGCCGCCGGCGAGCAGGCCGAACACCAGGAGCGAGGCGAGGGCGAGCACCGAGTAGACGACGGGGTACTTCCACGCCCGCTGCTTCACGGGTGCTGCTGCCGGTGCCGCCGCGCCGCCCGGGCCGGAGCTCGGGTCGCGGGGCTGCGGGGTCCTGTCGGGTGCGACGGTGCTCATGCTGCCACCTTCTTCGCCGGGGTCGGGAGTCGGAAGATCGTACGGACGAGGGGCGGGGCCGCGATGAGCAGCACGATGATCGACTGCACGACGAGCACGATGTCGATCGGGGTGCCGGTCTGCGACTGCATGAGGTAGCCGCCGGCCTTGAACGCGCCGAACAGCAGGCCGGCGAGGAACGTGCCGAGCGGCCGGGACCGGCCGAGCAGCGCCACCGTGATCGCGTCGAAGCCGATGGTGCCGGCCACACCCCCGGTGAGCTTGCCCTCGGTGCCGAGCACCTGGGCGGCCCCGCCGAGGCCGGCGAGCGCGCCGGCGATGATCATCACGAGGATCGTCACCCGGCTCACGGAGATGCCCGCGGTCCGGGCGGCGTCCGGGTTCTCGCCGACGGCCCGGAACTCGAACCCGAGCGTCGAGCGCTCGAGCAGCCACCACACGAACAGCGTGGCGAGGATCGCGACGACGAATCCCAGGTGGAGGCGGAACGGATCGGGCAGCAGCGGCGGCAGCGCTGCGGTGTCGAATATCGTACGCGAGGCCGGGTTCGCCGAGCTCGTCGCCTTGAACCAGCTCTGCGTGAGCAGGTACGACAGCAGGTAGCCCGCGATCGAGTTGAGCATGATCGTGACGATGACCTCGTTCGCGCCGGTGCGCGCCTTGAGGACACCGGCGATGCCGGCCCAGATCGCCCCGCCGACCGCGGCCATGACGAGCGCGAACAGGAAGTGGATGACCGGTGGCAGGCCGAGCGCGTAGCCGAAGTAGCCGGCGAACATCGCGCCGAGCACCACCTGGCCCTGGCCACCGATGTTGAACAGGCCCGAGCGGAAGCCGAGTGCGATGCCGAGGCCGGCGAGGATGAGCGGGGTCGCGGCGACGAGCGACTCGGTGAACGGGCGCACCGCCCGCACCAGGCTGCGCGCCTCCCAGTCGAAGATCGAGCCGCGCAGCAGCGCCATGTACGCCTCGGACACCGTCTGCCAGGCCACGATGAAGAAGTCTCCGGGCCGGGCGAAGAAGTAGCCGAGCGTGGCCTGCACGTCGGGATCCGCTGCGGCGATGAGCACGCCGCCGAGCGCAAGCGCCACGACCACCGACAGCACGGAGACGAGCCAGGACCCGGACATGATGTCGCGCAGCACCGAGTTCGCCGCAGGGGTTCCCCCCGCAGCCGGGGTCCCGCCCGCGGCGAGGGTGCCGCCCGCAGCCGAGGTGTCGGCCGGCTGCTCCTGCCCCGTCACCGAGGTCTCCGTTCCGGGAGCCTCGCTCGGGTTCGTGCCGTTCGTCATGGAAGATCTCCCTCGGCTGCCTGGGATACGGTCGTCACGGCCGAGCCGTCGGCCACGCGGGCGAGCGCCTCGTCCTCGGGCACACCGGCCATCATGAGGCCGAGCGCGTCGCGCGGGGTGTCGGCCGGCACGATGCCGACGATCCTCCCGCGGTACATCACGGCGATCCGGTCGGCGAGGTTGAGCACCTCGTCGAGCTCGGTCGACACGATGATGCACGGGGTGCCGGCGTCGCGCTCGGCGATGATGCGCTTGTGGACGAACTCGATCGATCCGACGTCGAGTCCGCGGGTGGGCTGGCTGGCGACGAGCAGGCTGAGCTCACGGCCGAGCTCCCGGCTGAGCACGACCTTCTGCTGGTTGCCGCCGGACAGGGTGGAGATCGGGTCGTCGATGCTCGTGAGCCGGATGTCGAACTCCTCGACCTTCTCGAGCGCCTTCTCACGGATCACCGCGGGCTTGAGCGCCAGGCCGCTGGCATAGGGAGGGCGGTCGTACTGGTCGAGGATCATGTTCTCCCGGATCGAGAACCCGGCGATCACGCCGTCGCTCGACCGGTCTTCGGGCACGAATCCGATCCCGGAGGCCAGGCGCGCCTTGACGGAATCGCCGCCGAGCGTGCGGCCGTCGAGCGAGATCGTGCCGGAGTGCGGTTCACGCAGGCCGATGATCGCCTCGGCGAGCTCCGTCTGGCCGTTGCCCTGGACGCCGGCGACAGCGAGGATCTCCCCCTGCCGGACCCCGAAGCTCAGATCGTCGACGACGACGAACCCGGCTTTGTCGAGCACGGTGAGGCCCTCGACGCTGAAGGTCTCGTCCTGGGTCCGGGCGGGCTCCTTGTCGGTGGTGAGGTGGACGTCGCGGCCGACCATGAGCCCGGCGAGCTCGGACTCGCTCGACTCCGGGGACGCCTCGCCCACCACGGTTCCGCGGCGGATCACGGTGATCTTGTCGGCCACCGCGCGGACCTCGCGGAGCTTGTGGGTGATGAAGACGATCGAGGTGCCCTGTTCGCGCAGCTGCTTCATGATCTCGATGAGCTCGTCGGTCTCCTGCGGGGTGAGCACGGCGGTGGGCTCGTCGAGGATGAGGATCTCCGCGTCGCGGGAGAGCGCCTTGATGATCTCCACCCGCTGCTGGGCGCCGACGGGCAGGTCCTCGATGATCGCGTCGGGGTCGATGTCGAACCCGAAGCGCTCGGAGATCGTGCGCACCGTCTCCCGGGCCGAGGCGAGATCGAGCAGACCCATGCCCTTCGTGGGCTCATAGCCGAGCGCCAGGGATTCGGCGACGGTGAACACCGGGACGAGCATGAAGTGCTGGTGGACCATGCCGATGCCGGCGGCCACGGCGTCGCCGGGGCCGGAGAAGGTCACGGGCCGGTCGTCGATGAGGATCTGTCCGCCGTCGGGCCGGTAGAGGCCGTAGATGACGTTCATCAGCGTCGACTTGCCCGCGCCGTTCTCGCCCAGGAGGGCGTGGATCTCACCGGGTTCGACGACGAGGTCGATGTCGCGGTTGGCCACCAGCGGCCCGAACCGCTTGGTGATCCCGGAAAGCTCGAGCTTCACGTCAGCGTCTCCTCATGCAGGCCCCCGAGGACCGTCTCTCTCGTCCGGCTGCGCTCGTGCGCTGCGTCTCTCTCATGTGCGGCAGTTCTCGGAACCAGCAGTCCGCACGTCCCGCCTGTCCATCCACCTGTCCATCCGCCAGTCCATGCTCGCCGCATCGGACTCACGGCCACGAACTCACGGCCACGAACTCATGGCAGCGAACTCACTGCGGTGCCCTCAACTTCAAAGGCGTGTACCCGGAACTGCAGCACCCGATTTCTGCCACGAACACGGCGGGCACCGTGGCATTCATCACCACGGTACCCGCCCTGGTCGTCAGGTCGAACCCGCCGCTGCGAGCTCCGCCGGCTCAGGCCTGCGGGGCGTTCGGCGACTCGACGGTGATCTCGCCGTCGATGATCTGCTGCTTGAGCTCCTCGACCTTCTGCTTGACCTCCTCGGGCACCTCGCCCTCGAAGTCGTGGTACGGAGCCAGGCCGACTCCCTCGTTCGACAGGTCTCCGACGTACGGCGCGGCCTCGAACTCGTCGTTCATGGCCTGTTCGACGGTGTCGTGGACGGCCTGCGAGATCTGCTTCATCACCGAGGTGAGGATGATGTCGCCGTACTCCGTGGACTCGTATCCGTCGGAGTCGACCCAGATGATCTTCGTGCCCTCGGACTCCTTGGCCGCGGCGGCGGCGCCGAGTCCCACGGGACCGGCCACCGGCATGATGATGTCGGCGTCCTGGGAGATGAACTGCTCGGTCAGGGTCTGGCCCTGGCCCTGGTTCTCGAAGTCGCCGGAGAACGAGCCCTCCTGGCCCTCCTTGTCCCAGCCGAGCAGGGTGACCTGCTCGTCCTCGCCGGCCTCCTCGTTGTACTTGTCGACGCCGTCGGCGAAGCCGTCCATGAACACGGTGACGGACGGGATCTGGATGCCGCCGAAGGTCGCGACGGTCTTGGACTCGGAGGTCGCCGCTGCGAGGTAGCCGGCCAGGTAGGCCGCCTCGGCGGTGTTGAAGACGAGCGGCTTGGCGTTCTCGAGCTCGACCGGGTTGCCGTCGGCGTCGGCGAAGGTCGAGTCGATGAGGCCGAAGTGCAGGTCCGGGTTGGCCTCCGCGGCCTCCTGGATCGCATCCTCGAGGAGGAAGCCGACACCGAAGGTCAGGCTGCAGTTCTGCTGGACCATGTTGTCGACGTTCGGTCCGAAGTCGGAGTCGGACTGCGATTCGGCGAGCGCCTCCTCGATCCCGAACTCCTCCACGGCGCTGTCGAGGCCCTCGCGGCCCGACTGGTTGAAGGACTTGTCGTCCCAGCCGCCGGCGTCGGAGACGAGGCATGCTTTGAAATCGGTGTCGCCGCCCTCCCCTCCGGCGGACTCCTCGGGTGCCTGTCCGCAGGCGGACAGCACGAGTGCGGTTGCGGCGGCCATCGCGGCGGCCGGTGCCAGGTAGGTGCGCTTCACGAGAATCTCCCAACGATGAGGCGGAGCCGGAGGGAGCTGGATGCTCCCATGATGCTGCACAGTGCCGCGCGGTGCGCCACGGTGCCGGTTGCTCCGTTACGGTGCTCGAACAGTGCCGCAGGTGCCCCGGACGCCCTCGCAGCAATCCCGATGGGGCGTGCCGGCGGAGCCAGCGGTGATGCCGCCGCTCAGACTACCCGCGTTCATCTGCCGCACCCGAGGGATTCACAGCGGATTCGAATTCCGATATGAAACCGCAATCTGCGGTCCGTGGCTACCATGATCCACATGCTCCCCGATCCCCTTCTCGAACTCTTCGAAGCCGATACCGCAGAGCTTCCCCCGGCACAGCGCGCCCGCCACGCCCGGATCGCCTCGCTCGTCCACGCCGACCAGGTGCAGGCGATGACGGTGCGCACGGCGTCCGCCCGGTTCGCCCACGCCCATCAGCTCAACCTCATCGACTTCCAGGTGCTCCAGACGGTGGTCGCCTCGCGCGGTGCCGACCGCACCGCGACACCCGGCTCGATCTCCGAGCAGCTGTCGCTGTCGGCCTCGACGCTCACCTCGATCCTCGAGCGGCTCGTGGCCCGCGGTCTGCTCGTGCGCGAGCGCGACTCGGCGGATCGCCGTCGCATCTCCGTGTACTACACCGAGGACTCCGCGCGACTCGTCATGGACTACTACCGGCACCTCACCGCGGCCTACGACCAGGCCTACGGCGATCTCGACGATGCGGAGACCCGCTCCAGGGTTGAGTTCCTCTCCGTCCTCACCGAATGCCACGAGCGGGTCGCCGAACAGATCGACACCGAGACACCGGCCCGCAGCGCATGAGCCGCCGAGTGGCCGTGGTGCTCGGTGATTGAGCCGCAGTCGCGCGCCCGGCGCAGGATCGGCCGTTTCGGCCGCTCACTCGCCCGCGGCACCCGCACCGACGCCGCCTCACCTCCCGGGGCCGAGGTGGTCGCCGGCGCCTGCGTGCTCATCACCGGTGCCGCCCGCGGGATGGGTGAGATCTACGCCCGGAAGGCCGTCGCCCAGGGTGCGCGCGCTGTGGCGCTGTGGGACATCGACGGGCCCCGGGCCGAGGCGCTCGCCCGGGAGCTCTCGACCGCGCCCGGCACCGAGGTCCGTGCGTTCGTCGTCGACATCTCCGACCTCGATGCGATCCGCGCCGGCGTCGCCGCCGTCGAGAGCACCCTCGGCGCGCCGGACATCCTCGTCAACAATGCCGGGATCGTGCGCGGCGCGCCGTTCTGGGAGCACGATCCCGAGCGCGACATCGAGGGCACCATGCGGGTCAACTCGCTCGCCCCGATGTGGCTGACCCGGGAGGTGCTGCCGGCGATGATGGCCGATCGGGGACGCGCGAAGCGGATCCTGACCATCGCCTCGGCCGCGGGCACCCTGCCGAATCCGAACATGAGTGTGTACGCCGCCTCGAAGTGGGCGGCGATCGGGTGGAGCGAGTCGATGCGCCTCGAGCTCGCGCGGGCCGGCCACCGGCACATCGCGGTGACGACCTTCTGCCCGAGCTACGTGTCCACCGGAATGTTCGCGGGCGCCCGCGGGCCGCTCCTGACCCCGATCATGACCCCGGAAGAGGCGGCGGCCGCCGCCTGGAACGGGATGCTCGCAGGCACCCCGGTGGTGAACCGGCCGTGGACGGTCAAGCTCGCGATGGCCTACCGCGGGGTGCTGCCGACCCGCGCCTGGGACTTCGTCGCCGACCGCGTCTTCCATGTCTACTCATCGATGGACCGCTTCACCGGCCGCCAGGAGGCGGGTCCGGCGAAGAGTGGCCCGGCACACGGTCCGGAATCACCGAGGATCAGCCGATAGCTCGCGGCTCGTGCTGCTCGCCCGCCCGGGAGCGCTCTGCGCGCCGCTGCTGCCGCCGGTCGAGCAGAGATCCGATGCCGCGGAACCCGAGGTCCCACAGCCATTCGACCGGCCCGCGCGCGAAGTGCTTCAGCCACAGCATGCTCAGCCCGATGAGGAAGGCCGAGAGCAGCACGTAGACCACCATCGTCCACAGCGTCATGGAGCCCTCGTCGAGCCGCGCGGCCAGTCCGAAGCTCCAGTCGTAGAAGATGATCGAGGCGAGCAGGTTCTGCAGGATGTAGCAGGTGAGCGCCATCCGCCCCACCGCGGCGAGCGGCGTGCCGATCCACCCGGCCCGCGTGCGGTTGGCGTAGAAGGCGGCGACCGCGGCGAGCAGCCCGAAGGCGACCGCGGTCGAGGTGATGTAGCGGGTGATGCCCGAGGCGTGGTCGGCGGCGAAGATCCGCAGCGCCCAGTCGATCGGCAGACCAATGCCGAAGGCGAGCAGCATCGTCCGCTTCCGCAGCCGGTGCCCTCGCTCCTCGAAGATCCCCGCACGGAAGAGGTGGGCACCGACGAGGAACAGTCCGATCCCATGAGGAACATCCGGGAATCTCGCCACGGCCGCCGATGAAGCCCACCACCCGCTCGTGGACCATCGCCCAGTAGCTGTCCGTGCTCCCAAGCGCCGATGCGTCGGCACCGCCGCCGGCCTGCTCGAGACCGGCGCGTCCCGCCGGCCCGGCGGCCTCCCGGAGGGACTCGGGGTCGTCGGGATCGACCCCCATGAGGAACGGCAGGCCGGACATGAGCAGCTGGACGGCGAGGATCGCCATCACGTGCGCGGCGAGTCCGGCGTACACCCAGATCTTCTGCGCCCGAGGGCCGGTGATCATGATCGCCGACACCGCGAGCGCGGTGAGCCCGTAGCCCATGAGGACGTCGAACTCGAAGATGAAGATGTAGTTGAGCAGGCCGTCGAGCACGAGGATGGCGGCGCGCCACGGGTATCGACCGGGCCAGCCGGTGCCGCGGCGGATCGCCGACTGCCGCTGGATCTCGAGTCCGATGCCGAACATGATCGTCAGCAGCCCGATGGACTTCCCGTCGGTGACGAAGTTGATCGTGGTGTCGAAGAACCCGGGCGGGCCGACGGGATCCGCTCAGGCCGGGCCGGCCGCAGAGGGGACCGGATCGTCGAGGCGCGCCCCCGAGCCGGAGAAGATCCAGATGTTGGTGAGCAGCGTGCCGAGGATCGCGATGCCGCGGAGCACGTCGAGCGCCGGGAGCCGCCGCCGCGCTGTGGCGGGGTGGGGAGCTGTGGATTCGGAAGCTGTGGGTTCGGGAGAGGTGTCCGTGGGCGCGGCAGTCGCGGCGGCACGCGCGGAATCACCAGGGCGTCGTGTCATGCCCATATGTTACTCAGCAGTATCTTCGGGAATCCTGTGCACGGGAACCCCGCTGCCGAGCTCCGACGACCGCAGTGCAGGCATCCGCGGACACTCCACCTGAGGAACCCGCGCCCCGGGAACCCGTGCCGGCGGCATCGGGGTCCGAGGCGCTCAGGCCTCGAGCTCCTCGGACAGCTCGAGCCATTCGAGCTCGAGCTCGTCCTTCTCCTCGGCCGCAGCACCGCGCTTCGCCGTGAGTTCGGCGAGCCCGGTGAAGTCGCTCTGGTCGTGCGCGGCGAGCTCGGCGTCGAGCGCCTCGATGCTCGCATCGAGCTTGTCGATGCGCCGGCCGAGCGCCTGCACCTCCTTGCCGAGCCGCCGCCGCTCGGCCGCGCTGAGCCCGGACCCACCGCCTCCGGACCCGTTGCCTCCGGACCCGTTGCCCGAGGTCGCTCCCGCGGAACCGCCCGAGGCGCCCGCCACCGCACTCATCACCGAACCCGCGCCCCCGTTCGGGGAACCGCCGTTCGTGGCACCGCTGCCCGTGCCGCCGTCCGGGCGACCGGACAGCGCCGGATCGGCGTCGAGCCGGAGGTACTCGTCGATGCCGCCGGGCAGGTGGCGCACCGTGCGGTTGCGCACCGCGAACTGGTGGTCGGTGACGCGCTCCATGAAGTACCGGTCGTGGGAGATCACCAGGAGGGTGCCCGGCCAGGTGTCGAGGAGGTCCTCGACCGCGGCGAGCATGTCGGTGTCCATGTCGTTGGTCGGCTCGTCGAGGATGAGGACGTTGGGCTCGTCGAGGAGGATGAGGAGGAGCTGGAGGCGGCGCTGCTGGCCGCCGGACAGATCCTTGACCCGTGACTGCAGCACGGTGCCGAGGCCGAGCTTCTCGAGCAGCTGGCTGGGCGTGAGCTCGCCCCCGGCGGCCTGGTAGGTCGAGCGCTTCCGCGCGAGGATCTCCCGCACCCGGTCATCGGCGAGAGCGTCGAGGTCGCGGAGCTGCTGGTCGAGGACCGCGACCTTCACGGTCTTGCCGCGCTTGACCCGCCCCTCGGTCGGCTCGATCTCCCCGGTGAGCACCTTGACGAGGGTCGACTTGCCCGCGCCGTTGGCCCCGAGCAGGCCGTAGCGGTCACCGGGTCCGATGATCCAGTCGAGGCCGGAGAGCACGGGTTCCCCGGCGGACGGATGTTCCCCGGCGGGCCCGGGTTCGCCGGTGGACGCACGTTCCCCGGCGGGCGCATCGTTCCCGGCGGATGCTTCGTCCCCGGTAGATGGCTCGCCCCCACCGGAGACCGGACCGCCGCCCGCGTCCGGGTATGCGACGCCGAGGTCGTGCATCTCGAACACGTCCTTGCCGAGCCGCGAGGTCGCCATCGACACGAGCTCGACGGTGTCGCGCACCGGGGGCTCGGCGGCGATGAGCGCATTGGCCGCATCGATCCGGAACTTCGGCTTCGAGGTGCGCGCCGGCGCCCCGCGTCGCAGCCAGGCGAGCTCCTTGCGCATGAGGTTCTGCCGCTTGGCCTCGACCGCGGCGGCCTGCCGGTCCCGCTCGACGCGCTGGAGGACGTAGGCGGCGTACCCGCCCTCGAAGGCGTCGACCGTCGCGTCGTGGACCTCCCAGGTCATCGTCGAGACCTCGTCGAGGAACCACCGGTCGTGGGTGACGACGAGGAGCGCGCCCTGGCCGGCCGGCCAGCGGCGGCGGATGTGCTCGGCGAGCCAGCGGACACCGGTGATGTCGAGGTGGTTCGTCGGCTCGTCGAGCATGATGATGTCCCACTCCCCGGCGAGCAGGCGGGCGAGCGCCACGCGGCGACGCTGTCCGCCGGACAGCTCGCCCACCGTGGCACCGAGGTCGATGTCGCGCAGCAGCCCGGTCATGACGTCGCGGACCGCCGGCTGCGAGGCCCATTCGTGCTCCTCCGCGTCGCCGACGACGGAGGTCCGCACATCGAGCGTCGGGTCGAGGACGTCGGCCTGCTCGAGGTAGCCCACCCGGGTGCCGCCGCGCGCCGTCACGCGTCCGGAGTCCGGGTCGAGCACGCCGGCGAGGATCCGCATGAGCGTCGACTTGCCGTCGCCGTTGCGGCCGACGATCCCGATCCGGTCGCCGGCGCTGATCCCCAGCGTCACCTCATCGAGGATCGTGCGATTGGGGTACGACAGGCTCACGGACTCGCAGCCGAGCAGGTGCATGGGACTCCTTCTGTGGGGGCGCCTCAAGCTTAGAGGAGGCCCGCGGGCCGGCACTCATTCCCCCGGCCCGGTCCCCAGGGCGGGCGCTCACTCCCGCATGGGCCCTCACTCCAGTGCCGGCCTTCACTCCAGCGCGGCGAGAGCAACGGACCAGGCGTCCTCGAGATGGGCGGTCCCCTGCTCCGCGACGCCGAACCTCTCCCAGGCCTCCCGGTCGACCCGGTAGCGCGCAGGCCCGGTGAACTCGACTCGGCCGTCCTCACCCAGCAGCCCCAGCCCCGAAATCCCGACTCAGAAGTCCCGGCTGAGCCAGTCGATGAGGTCCGGCCAGATCGCCTCGCCGGTGCCGCGTCGCAGCAGCCCGTGGTGGCCCAGGCGCGGCACGCCGAGCTCGGCGGGGGCATAGGTGCGCCGTTCGACGCTCGCTCGGTGCAGCGGTGCGAGGAGCGCGTCCATCTGGTCGGGACTGGCCCACAGGTCGTCGTCGGCACCGATCGCGAGCACCTCGGCCTCGACCGCCCCGGCACGTTCCCGGGCATGCATCGTGGGGTCGTCGTAGAAGTATCCGGGCAGCCGGGTCCAGCGGCCCCATTCGAGCATCGCCCCGGCGGGGATGTCCTCCCCGAGGCCGAGGCGCCTGCCGGGCATGTAGCCGAGCGTCCGGCACAGCACCGGGCCGACGACGGTGAGCAGCGCACCCACGCGGAGCCGCTCGCGCCGCTTCGCGATCCGCTGTGTCGCCGCCACGTGCGCGGACACGACGGCGAAGCGGGACACCGATTCGAGCCCGTGGCCGAGCACCATCGCGTGGCCGCCGATGCTGTGGCCGACGGCTGCGTGCGGCAGGTCCGGGAAGCGCTCCCGGCACCAGGCAGCGGCGGCGGGGACGTCCTCGCTCATCCAGTCGCGCATCCGCATTCCGGGGTGGTCGCGCGGATCCCCGGACTCCCCCGTACCCCGGTAGTCGTAGGCCATGGCGATGATGCCGGAGGCGGCGATGCAGGAGGCGAACGCGCGGTAGTACCGGCGCGGGGTCGCGGTCGCGGGATGGATCATGATGACCCCGCGCGGCGCGCCCACCGGGTGCCAGACGGTGCCGGAGATCCGATCGGGCCCGACGGGGAAGCCGATGTCCTCCGTCGTCTCGGGCCCGCGGATCTCGATATCGCCGCCCTCGGCGGTGCGGTCGCCGGCGGTGCGGTCGTCAGGCGTGCGGTCCATGGCCCCGAACCTATCCCAACCTACCGATGAGTACACATCGTCGCGCGTATCCTCGTGCGCCCGGATATCGCGCGCCCCAGGCTGTCACGCCGCGGCGGGCGGCGGGACGAGGTGGGCGCCGCCGGCCGGGCCGGTGGTGCGCACGACCTGGCGGACGCCGCGGCTCGCCTCGAGGAGAACGGCGATCTCGAGCGCGTGCGTGTGATCACGGGCGAGGAATCCGACCGTCGGGCCGGAGCCGGACACGAGGGCGCGCAGCGCTCCTGCCCGCACTCCGGTCTCCATGATGTCGGCGATGCCGGGCAGGAGGTCGATCGCGGCCTCGGTCATGTCGTTGTGGAGGACTCCGGCGAGCGCCTCGGGATCCGCGGTGCCGAGTGCGCGGAGCACCTCGGCGGGGTCGACGGCGCTGTGGGCGCCCACGCCGGTGACGTCGCCGGTCCTGTCGCCGTCGCCTGCCCCCGCGTGCTCGCCGCACGTCACCGGCCCCGCATCGCCGCGGGCGGCGCGGATCTCATCGAGGCGACGGTACACCTCGGGCGTGGACAGCCGACCGGTGGAGGTGGCGAGCACCCAGTGGAACTCGCCGCGCCCGAGCACCGGGGTCAGCTCGTCGCCGCGGCCGGTGCCGAGCGCGGTGCCGCCGCGCAGCGCGAAGGGCACGTCCGCGCCGAGCTCGCGGGCGACGCTGTGGATGAGCTCCTTGTCGGTGCATCCGACGAGGTGGGCGTAGGCGACGAGGGCGGCCGCTGCATCAGCAGAGCCGCCGCCCATCCCTCCGGCCACCGGCACGTTCTTCTCGATCGCGACCTCGACGGGCACCTCGACCCCGGTCGCCTCGGCGAGGGCGAGGACAGCCGCCAGCCCGAGGTTCGAGGCGTCGAGCGGCACGGTGGTGTCGGCGTACCGCCCGGTCAGGGTCACCGAGTGCTCCGCGGCGGGGATGAGGGTGACGGTCTCCGCGAGGTCGAGGGACTGGAACACCGTGACGAGGGAGTGGTAGCCGTCGTCCTCAAGCGGACCGACGGAGAGGAAGGCGTTGATCTTGCCGTAGGCGCGCGCCCTCACGGGGGCCGGACCGTCGACCGAGCCATCGAACGGGCCATCGAACGGGCCGCCGGCCGACCCGAACGGCGGGCCGGGTCCCGTATCCGGATTCGGGTTCGGGCTCACATCGGGGCTCACACAGTCTCCTTCGCCGCGGCGAGTGCCACGTAGTCGTCGATGTCGAGGACCTCGCCGCGCGCCCGCGGGTCGATCCCGGCCGCGCGCAGGATCTCCTCGGCCCGGGCGGGGCTGCCGGCCCACCCGGAGAGCGCGGCGCGCAGGGTCTTGCGGCGCTGCGCGAAGGCGGCGTCGATCGCGGCGAACACCGACTCGCGGGACGGTGCCCCGCGGTGGGCTCCGTCGGACCCGCGCTGATCCCCGGCTCCGTCTCCACCGGCAGGATCTGCACCTGCAGGATCTGCACCTGCAGGATTCCCGCTAACAGGATCTGCACCTGCTGGATCTCCACCGGTGCGGCGGCCATCGGCGTGGCGCTCGATCCGGACGAGGCCGGAGTCGACGTTGGGGGCCGGCCAGAACACGTTCGTGCCGATCGAGCCGGCGCGGCTCACCGTCCCGTACCAGCGCGCCTTGACGCTCGGCACGCCGTAGGTGCGGGAGCCGGGCTCGGCCGCGAGCCGGTCGGCGACCTCGGCCTGGACCATGACGAGCACGGTGCGGATCGTCGGGAAGGTCTCGAGGAAGTGGAGCAGCACGGGGACGGCGACGTTGTAGGGCAGGTTCGCGACGAGCGCGGCGGGCGGACCGAGCTCCGGGGACTCCGGCAGCTCGGTGACGCGCAGCGCATCGGCGACGACGAGGTCGAAGGGGGCGTCGTCCCCGCAGCGCTCGGCGACGGTCCGCGGCAGCCGCGAGGCGAGGAGCTCGTCGATCTCGACGGCGATGACATGGTGGCCGGCATCGAGCAGGCCGAGCGTGAGCGAACCCAGGCCGGGGCCCACCTCGGCGACGGTGCACGGTTCGCTCAGGCCGGCGGCGGACACGATCATGCGCACGGTGTTGGGGTCGATGACGAAGTTCTGGCCGCGCTGCTTCGTGGGTCGCAGCTGCAGCTCCGCGGCCATGGCCCGGATGTCGCGTGCGCTGAGCAAGGTGGTCACGTCTCCCACCCTAGACGAACGGTCCCGAGGCGCAGCCGAGCGCAGGAGACCGGCGACCGAGGGCACTCGGGCAGAGGCCCTCGGCCGACAGGCGCGGTCCTCTAGGCTGAGGGGATGGATGCACGCACGCTGGCCCGCCTGCTCGAGCCCGAGGTGTTCGCCCGCCTCGCCGAGATCGACTACCGGCCCTCCGACGAGCTCGCGCTCGCCGCGCGCCTGCGCAAGGAGGGCCTGGAACCCGAGGCCGCCACCGCGCTCCTCGCACAGGCGGCCCTGCGGGTCGAGGCGGAGGGGAAGTTCGGGCCGTTCGCCTCGGACATGCTCTTCACCCGCGATGGTCTCGCCCAGGCGACCCGGCTGCCGGTCGCCGCCCACCATGCCCGCCGGATGCTCGCCGTCGAGCCGACCCGGCTCGCCGACCTCGGCTGCGGACTCGGCGCGGACACCATGGCGTTCGCCGGGATGGACAGCACCATCGAAGCCGTCGAGGCGGTCGAGGCCGACGAGGTCACCGCTGCGATCGCGACCTTCAACCTCCGCCACCTCGACACCGTCACGGTGACGCACGGCCTGGCGGAGGACCACGACCTCGAGCACGTCGACGCGCTGTGGCTCGACCCGGCGCGCCGCGTCCTGCCCGGCGGGAAGCCCGGTGGGAAGGCCGGTGGGACGTCCAGTGGGAAGTCCGGTGGGAAGTCGGTCAGCGGCACGGCAGGTGCCGGTGCCGGTGCCGGGAAGGGCACCACGGACGCGCACGGCTCCACCCGCCGGATCTCCGATCCCGAGGCGTTCTCCCCCTCGCTCACCTGGGCGTTCGACGCCGCGTCCCGGGTCAGGGCGGCCGGCATCAAGCTCGGGCCGGCGCTCGACCACGCGCTCGTCCCCGACGGCTGGGAGGCCCAGTGGGTGTCCCACGACGGCGACGTCGTCGAGGTCGCGCTCTACGCCGGGGACGCCGTGCTCCGCCCCGGGCGCAACGCCCTCGTGCTGCACCCGCAGGGCCCGGTCCAGGTGCACGAGTCCGAGGTGCCGGTCGACGACGAGGACGGGATCGGGGACCTCGGCTCCTACCTCTTCGAGCCCGATGGGGCACTCGTGCGCGCCGGGCTCGTCACCGCCCTGTGCGAGCCGCTGGACGCGCGCCGGATCTCGAGGCCGATCGCCTACCTCACCGGGGACCGGGTGCCGACCGGAGCCGCGGCCAAGCTCGTGCGGACCTACCGGATCCGCGAGGTGCTGCCGGCCGGGCTCAAGCCGCTGCGCGCCGCGCTCGTGGCCCGCGGCATCGGCCGCGTGGTCATCAAGAAGCGCGGCGCCGACATCGTCCCCGAACAGGTGCGCCGCCGCCTCAAGCTGCCCACCGGCGAACCCGCCACGCTCGTGTTCACGCGGATCGGCGAGCACCACGTCGTGCTGCTCACCGATCCGGTCGCGCCGAAGCTCTGAAGCATCCGCAGTCCTCAGGCGCCCACGGCAGCCGGCAGATCTGGAGGCCGGCAGATGAGGCCGGCAGATCCGGAGGCCGGCGGCCGATGCGCACGGCTCCACAGGCCCGTGGGGACGGCCGGTGCGGGCATCGGATCCGGAGGCCGCTGCGCACGGCCGGCACAGGCGGCGATCACGATCTGCTGGCCGATCGGCGCGTCGATCCCTCCGCGCAGGGTCCACCGGCCCCATTGCGCTCGGTGCGCGCGTGCGGAATCCTGGCAGTCGTGCGGTCCGAACGACGCTTCTGCCTGTACGACGCCGTTGTCAGTCCTTCATCGTCGTCAGCACTGCACCGTCATCAGAACTGCACCGCACTTCCCATGAGACCGACCGAGGAGACCTGCCGTGGCACGCGAAGACCATCTCATCACCGTCGAGCGACTCGCCGAGGAGCTCATGAGCGCAGCTCCCCCGGTCCTGCTCGACGTCCGGTGGACGCTGCAGCAGCCCGATGGCAGCGCCGACTACGCAGCCGGACATGTGCCCGGCGCGCACTACGTGTCCCTCGACGAGGAGCTCGCCGACCATCGCACCGCTCACCCGGCCGAAGGGAACGCAGCCGGCCCCACGGCCGGACGCCACCCGCTGCCCTCTGCGGCGACCTTCGAGCAGACGGTGCGACACTGGGGCATCGACGCAGGCACGCCGGTGGTGGTCTATGACGACAATGCCGGACTCGGCGCGGCCCGCGCCTGGTGGCTCCTGCGCTGGGCCGGTGTCGGCAACGTCCGGCTCCTCGACGGCGGGTTCGGCGCCTGGCGCGCCGCCGGCCGCCCCGTGAGCACGGACATCCCCGAGCTGCCGGATCCGAGCGCTTTCGACATCGCGCCCGGTTCCCTCCCGGTGCTCGACGCCGATGAGGTGGCCGACCGCGCGCGGACGGGCATCGTCCTCGATGCGCGGGCACCGGAGCGCTATCGCGGCGAGACCGAACCGCTCGACCCGCAGGCCGGGCACATCCCCGGGGCCCGGAACGCACCGGCTGCAGACAACACGGAGGGCGGGTTCTTCCGCCCCGAGGACGAGCTGCGCGCGATCTACCGCGAACTCGGCGTGCTCCCGGGCACGGACCGGGAGGACAGGAGCGGCACCGGCGCGGACAGGACAGATCCGGCCGGCGCGGATGCAGGCGGGTCCGATCCGAGCAGCCCTGTCGGCGTGTACTGCGGCTCCGGCGTCACCGCCTGCCACGACGCCTTCGTCCTCTCGATGCTCGGCGTCGAGGCGGCGCTGTTCCCGCCGAGCTGGTCCGGCTGGTCGAACGACCCGGACCGCCCCGTCGCCACGGGCGCCGAGCGCTGAGCTCGTCCGCTATCGGCAGTCCGGCGCCTCGACCCCGTCGACCTCCACCGGCAGGGCGCCGCCCGCGTCCGTCTCCCCGGTGAGGTACCGCGCGAGCGCGCCGAACCCCGCGTCGTAGTCGTCGTAGCCGGCGAGCACGGTGTCCGCCCGGCTGCCCGCCAGCCGCCACGGCCCGCGGGTGCCGTAGACGACGTCGGCGGAGGCCCCCTCGTCGAGGGCGACCGTCGTGTCCGCGTTCGCCTCGATGCTCAGCCCGTTCTCCTCGGCCTGCGCGGTGAAGGCCGAGATCGCGGCCTGCTCGCCGCTCACCACGGCGACCTCCTCGACCGGTTCGGCGAACGTGCATTCGCCGGCGACCACGGTGAGCGCCGACTCGGCGAGCGCATCGATGCGCGCGGTGTGGTCGTCGACCGTGACGGCGAGCTCCGCGGCGTGCTCCTGCCACAGCTGCATCGCGACGACCCGCTCGGCCGCCTCGACGAGCCGCTCCCGGTCGAGGTCGCCGGAGTCGAGGGCCTCGCGCAGCGCACCCACCGACGCCTGCGCGTCCGGCGGGAGGAGGACGAGGTCGGCGCCGGCGCGGATCGCCTCGACCGATTCGGCCCCGCGCGGACCGGCGGGCACCGCACCCATATTCATCGCGTCGGTGACGACCACACCGTCGTAGTCGAGCACCTCGCGGAGCTCCGCATAGGCGTCGGGGTCGACCGAGGCCGGGGTGTCCTCGGAGCCGGGCAGGCCGATGTGGCCCATCATCACCATCGGGACGCCGGCGGCGACCGCGGCGCGGAACGGCGCGATATCGCGCTCGTCCATGTCCGCGATGCTCTTCTCCGACACCGGCAGGGTGTCGTGCGAGTCGTCGGTGAGCGCTCCGTGGCCCGGGAAGTGCTTGGCCGAGGACAGGATGCCGGCATCGGAGTAGCCCCGGATCGCCGCCTCGACTGTGCCGGACACGAGCGCGGGGTCGTCGCCGGCCGAGCGGACGTTGATCGCGGCGTCCCGGGCGCCGATCGTGACGTCGGCGGTGGGGGCGAAGTCGGCGGTGAGCCCGAGGCCGCGGAGGTCCTCGCCCTGCGCCTGGATCGCCGCGGTGGTCAGGGCCGGGTCGTCGGCTGCGCCGAAGGCCATGAGCGGGGGCATGTCGAGGGCCGCGGTGCCGAGCCGGGACACCGGCCCGCCCTCCTGGTCGACGCCGAGGAACACCGGCGCCTCGCGGTCGGCGCTCGCCTCGGTGATCGCGCCGGTGACCGCTCGGACATCGTCCGGAGTCGGGTTCTCCGGCAGGTTGTAGGCCATGACGATCGCGCCGGCGAGCGCGTTGTCCGCCACGAGCGCGGCCCCGGCGGACGGATCCGTGCCGTCGAAGGAGCCGATGACCACGGCCCCGGCGAGCGCCTCGTCGTCCATCCCGGCGACCACCTCGGCGGCCGGCTCCCGGAAATCCGCGACCTCGACGATCTCCTCGGGCGCATCGGCTCCCGGGGTCGGTTCGACGGTGCTCGGGTCGGAGTGGCCTCCGGGTGCGCCGGCGGGAGCGCTGCCCATGGTGCATCCGGTGAGGGTGAGCAGCGCACAGGCGACGAGGGCGATGATGCGCATCCGGCCATGGTAGCGACTGCGCCTGGGCATCGCGGGCACGGCGGGTGGGAGGACGCCCGGAAGCACCTCGGGCACCGTGCGCGGTGGTCGTCGACGGCTGTCCGGCTCCTGTGCGACCGTCGATGACGACGGCGCGCGGACACGGCGAAGTGCTGGCATAGGATGACGCCCATGGTTGAATTCGCTCGCTCCGACCGCTCCACGCTGGGGGTGGAATGGGAGCTCGCCCTCGTCGATCCCGCGACCCTCGACCTCGTACCCCGGGCGAGCGAGGTGCTCGACGCCGTGGCCGAGGTGCCGGGTCTGGACACGCGGGTGGTCGGCGAGATGCTCACCAACACCGTCGAGATCGTCTCCGGCGTCCACCGCGGAGTCGACGGGATCCGCGAGGACCTCGGCAGCGCGGTGGGCCGGCTGCGGACCATCACCGACGCCCTCGGCATCGGGCTCATGAGCGCCGGCACGCACCCGTTCTCCCGTTGGGCCGATCAGCAGGTCACCGACAAGGAGCGCTACGCAGAGCTCATCAACCGCACCCAGTGGTGGGGGCGGCACATGCTGATCTTCGGCGTCCACACCCACGTGGGGATCGACGACCGCGACAAGGTGCTGCCGATCCTCAGCGCGCTGCTCGCCTACGTGCCGCACCTCCAGGCGGTGAGCGCCTCCTCCCCGTTCTGGGACGGGCAGAACACCGAGTACGCCTCGAACCGGGCGATGCTGTTCCAGCAGCTGCCCACCGCCGGCCTGCCGTATCAGTTCGATACCTGGGCGGGTTACGAGCGCTATGTGGACGACATGCTCACCACCGGTGTCATCGACCATGTCAACGAGATCCGCTGGGACATCCGCCCCTCCCCCGGCTGGGGCACGATCGAGGTCCGCGTGTGCGACGGCATGCCGACCCTGGCCGAGGTGTGCGCAGTGACGGCGTTCGTCCAGTGCCTCGTCGACGACATGTCGGAGCGGCTCGACCGCGGGGAGACCCTGCCGACGATGCCGGACTGGTTCCACTTCGAGAACAAGTGGCGGGCCGCCCGCTACGGCATGGACGCGATCATCATCGAGAACGCCGAGGCGCGCGAGCGGGTCGTCACCACCGTCCTCGCCGAGGAGGTCGAGCGGCTGGCGCCGGTCGCCGAGCGGCTGGGCTGCACGAGCGACCTCCAGGCGATGCTCCGCTTCGCCGAGGCGGGTGCGAGCTACCAGCGGCAGATCGCCGAGTACGAGCGGACGGGCGACCTGCGCTCGGTGGCGCGGCAGCTGTGCGAGGAGTTCACCGGCGAGCGGTCCGTCCTGCAGCGGTGAGCCGAGGTCCGTCTGGAACTGCCGGCTGAGGTCCGGCGGTGCTCAGATGGTCGGAGATCCTCGAATTCCGGCTCGGGATCCTGGTTGTTCGGCCACCTGACCAGGTTGTGCTCTCATGCCCGATCGACGAGCAGCGCCCACTCCTGATAGGTGCTCTGCGGCAGGCCCACGGGCTCGAATCCGTGCCGGAGCAGCAGGTTCTCGCAGGAGACGTTCCGCACGTGCACCTTGCCGTGCACGATCCCGCTCGGCGCTCCGCTCGGATCGATGACTGCACGACAGCGCCGGATCACCCGGTCGACGAGCTCGTCTGCCAGGTGTCCGCCGCAGCCGCGGTGCGCGACGTGCACCCCGCTCGAGGTGATGTAGACGGCCGGCATCCCGACCTCGTGGACTTCGAGTTCGTGGAACTCGAGCCAGGCCCCTGCTGCGATGACGTCCTCGCCCGGGACGCGACCGACGACGAGCTCGTCCCCCGCGCGCATCCGATGGCTCGCGTTCCTCAAGAGCGCCTGCGCCTCCCACTCCCAGGGCACGGGATGCGGCAGCCGCCGACCGGCCGGGGTGCGCGGTCGCTCGACCGTGCAGGTGAATGACTGGAGCACAGCGGCGGAGCGCCGATCGGTGATCGTCGACCACTCGAGGCGCTCGGATGTCATGCCTGCTGCCGCGACTCGAGCCAGGCACCGAGTGCCGGCGTGCTGCGCCTGTGCGCCGGGTCGTCGAGCAGTCGGTCCACCGCCTCGGCCTCGGTCTCCGGTTCCTCTACCTCGAAGGTCGTGAGCACGTCCTCGATGTCGACGCCCAGCACGAAGGCGAGATCCCCGGGGTCGGCCTCCCCGGATTCGACCCGCGCGGTGAGTGCTTCGACGAGCGCGAGAGGGAAGCGCTGGGAAGATGCCTGCTGCTGTCGGTCGGCCACTGCACGGCGGTTCGGGCGCGCACCGTCGAGCGGGTCCGGGGCCCCGCGGAGGAGCGCCGGGGTGCTGCTCTCCAGGGCCGCGCCGGCCTCGGCCGATACCGCGACCTCGAGGAAGCGCAGCCGGGTCAGAAGCGCCCTGGTCGACACCCCGAGCGTCCACAGCACCTGCGTGAGCTCGCTCTCCGACATCGCGGACCAGTCGTGCGCGCGGATCTGTTCAGCGGGAAGCAGCAGCTCGGCGGCGAAGGCGTCCGCGTCGTTCTCCCGGGCCTTCACCGGATGGCGGGAGCCGTCGTGGTGGCCGAGTGCCAGATGAGCCAGTTCGTGGGCCAACGACCAATTGCTGCGGAACCAGCTGGGGTTCGAATTGAGCACGATGATCCCGCGCTCACCGATCCGCAGCGAGTAGTCCGTCGACAGTCCTGCCATGCGGATCACGTCGATCTCGAACGTCGCTTCGATGCTCTCTGCGAACGTGCGGACGAAATCAGGGCCGAGACTCGCGCGCACCCCCTGCGGATCCGCCGGAATCGCTCCGGAGGCCGGCACGGAGCCTGGAAATGCACGCCGGTAGAGATCGGCGATCCGGTCGAGGATCTGCGCATCGTCGCGCGCGCCCGGGTTCGACCGCTCCTTGCGCTGCGGATCCCATGCGTGCCGCGCCGCGAACTCCAGATGGTGAGGGTTCGGAGCACCGGTGAGCAGCCAGGTGAGGTCCGCGTCGAGCGCGCGCGCGATGCGGGTGATCTCGGACAGGGTGAATCCCCGCTGCGCGCTCAGCGCGCGCGACAGCGCATCGGGCTTCATGCCGACAGCCTCAGCGAGACCGCGCTGCGTCATCTCGGCAGGGAGATGGGACCGGATCCGTTGTCCGACCTCGATGAGCTGGGTGTCCATCGCTCCATCCTACCGTGCCGTTGGGAAATTCCCAACGGCACGTCCGGTGGGCCCTGCAGAGGTGAACGGTGCCGCCGGCCGGCAGTGAACTGAGGTCCGGCGGTGCTCAGGTGGCCAGAGATCCTCGATCTCCGGCTCGGGATCGTGGATCTTCGACCACTCGACGCATGTGCGGCGCGCAGGGCCATCGGACGGAGGTGCGGGTCGCCTGACGGAGCGCGGACTCACTCCCCTGCGGGCGGGTTCTCCTCGAGCACGCTGCGCAGGTGGGGCCAGGCGTTCTTGAATCCGGGGTGGAGGAGGTAGCCCTCGACCTCGTCGAGCGGGACCCACGCGAGCTCGACGCTCTCGATGTCGTTGACGAACTCCTCGAGCCGGGTCGTCGCCTGCGCGATCACCGTGGTGTAGCTCCAGCCCTGCTTCTCGAGCACATGGGTGTCGAGCACCTCGACCCCGGTGCCGTCGAGCGCGGGGACCCCGGCCTCCTCGTGGCATTCGCGGATCGCGCCGGCGAGCGCGGTCTCCCCCGCATCGATCGCACCCCCGGGGATGCCCCACGTCCCGCCCTCGGCCGACCACGCGACCCGGTGCTGCAGGAGCACGCCGCGCTCGGGGTCGTGGATGAGCAGACCGGCGGCGCCGAACTTCCCCCAGAACCTCCCCTCGGGCGTCTCCACCCAGCCGTCGCCCGATCGGCGGTGGCGGCGCGGCGGCACGGGGCCGCCTGCGGGGACACCGTGGTGCGGGGTGTCGGAATCCGGGGCGGCGGGCTGCGGCGCATCAGGCGATGAGGACATCGTGGGCCTCCAGGGATGAGGTGACGCCGAAGTCGAACGGCGAAGGGGCGAGGCTGCGGGACACGATCTCAGCGCCGAGCGCTGCGACCATGGCGCCGTTGTCGGTGCACAGCCGCAGCGGCGGAACGCGCAGGGTGACGCCGGCAGCGGCGCAGCGCTCGGTCAGCCGCTCCCGGAGCCGGGTGTTCGCCGCGACTCCCCCGCCGAGCAGCACGTGGTCGATCCCGGTGTCCTCGCAGGCGAACAGGGTCTTGGTGACGAGCACGTCGACGACGGCCTCCTCGAAGCTCGCGGCGACATCGGCGAGCCGGATCCCGCGGTCACCCGCCCCGGCCTCGTGCGCGGTGACGAAGCGCAGCACGGCGGTCTTGAGCCCGGAGAAGGAGAAGGAGTGCCGGCGCGCGGGATTGCGGAGGTCCGGCGCAGTGGACAGCCCGCGCGGGAACCGCACTGCCTGCGGGTCGCCGGGGACGCCGGTGCCGTCGAGCGCTCCGGCCGCGGCGCGGGAGATGTTCGGTCCGCCCGGGTAGTCGAGTCCGAGCAGCCGGGCGGTCTTGTCGAAGGCCTCGCCCGCGGCGTCGTCGATTGTCGCGCCGAGCAGCTCGATGTCGTCGACGATGTCTCCGATCCGCAGGATCTCGGTGTGCCCGCCGGACACGAGGAGTGCGATCGTGGGCGTGTGGAGGCCGGGCGAGTCCTCGGCGACGAGGTCGACGGCGACGTGCGCGGCGAGGTGGTTGATGCCGTAGAGGGGAAGGCCGGTGGCGGCGGCGAGCCCCTTCGCGGCGGACACCCCGACGAGCAGGGCACCGGACAGCCCGGGGCCGGCCGTGACGGCGATCGCGTCGAGGTCCTCGATGCGCACCTGCGCCTCGGCGAGCGCCTGTGCCACGGCAGGGCCGATCGCCTGCACGTGGGCGCGGCTCGCGACCTCCGGGACGACCCCGCCGTAGCGGACGTGCTCGTCCATCGACGAGGCGATGGTGTTCGTCAGCAGCGTGCGGCCGCGCACGATCCCCACCCCGGTCTCGTCGCACGAGGATTCGATGCCGAGGACGAGCGGCCCGGCGGCGGCGTGGGCGGCGCTGTCGTCGCCGGTCGCGGCACCGCCTGCGGCCCGGCCGCCGTGCGCACGGTCGTTGCGCGCACTGTCGTTGCGCGCACTGTCGCCGCGGGCACGGTCGCCGGTCAGGCCGTCAGCGATCATGGGGTCCGTCGCCGCCGGGTCGGCGCTCCGGGGCTCCGGGGACGCCCGGGTCATGGGAGCCGAAATCGTGGCTCCCGTAGTCGATGCCGGTCGATTCCTCGCCCGGCCGGTCGGTGTCGTCCGGATCATTGCTGTCGGAATCGTCCTGTGCCTGGGCGGCGAGCTGCTCGTAGCGGGCGGTGAGCTCGCTCTCGGGGACGTCCGAGGCACCGGCGCCCACAGCCTCGCGGAGCAGTCTCAGGTGGGTCTCCCACACCGGTCCCACCTCGGGCAGGATCTCGGCGGCCTCCTCCGCTGTGGCGAAGGTGCAGGTCAGGGAGATGCGGGTGCCGTCGTTCGTGGGCCGCAGCGAGATCCCGAGCCGGCCGAGCGCGGCGAACTCGAGGAGGACGTGGGAGTCCTCCTCGCAGCTGAGCACCTCGGCCTCGAGGGAGCCGCCGGCCTCCGGGTCCGCGGGCCCAGCCTCATCCGCTCCGTACGTTCCGGCGCTGTCCGATCCAGGGGTGCCCGATCCAGTGCTGCCCACCCCGGAGCGGTCCGTTCCGGGGGTGCCCGATCCGGGGCTGGATCCAGGGCTGTCCGGCCCGGCCACGTCCTCGCCGTCGTCGAGGCGGAAGCGCACCCGGTCGTCATCGACCCGGGTGAAGGGCGCGAACCACTCGGCGCACTCGTCCGAGTCCGCGATCCGGCGCCAGACCTCGGCCGGCGAGGCGTCGACCTCGGTGTCGATGACGAGGTCGGTGCCGGATTCCCAGACGATGAGCGAGGCGTCGATCATCGTGCGCCGTCCTTCTGCTCACGAGGTGCGGCCGCGCGTCCGGCATCCGGCCAGGCGGCGTCGAGCCGTTCGATCTCCTCGGGACTCAGGGTGAGGTCGGCGCCGGCGAGCAGGTCGCCGAGCTGCTCGGGGACCCGGGCCGAGGCGATCACCGAGGGGATCGTGTTATGGGCGAGCAGCCAGGCGAGGGCGACCGCGGTCGTCTTGGTCACGTGGTCGCAGGCGATGCTCTGGAGCACGCCGAGCGCGTTGACGGCCTGCTGGTCGTCGACGTACTTCGCCACGGCGCCGCCGCGCACGGAGTCGACCTTCGCACCGGGGATGTGCTTGCCGGTGAGGAATCCGCCGGCGAGCGAGGCGAAGGGCAGCAGCGCCATGCGATCGGCCCGGAGGTGCTCCTCGTACTCGCGGGGGTAGTCGTCGCGGGACACGAGGTTGAAGCGGTTCTGGATCACGCGGTACTCGGCCAGGCCGTTCGCCCGCGCGATCTCCTGAGCGCTCCTGAGACGGTCGAGGGAGAAGTTCGAGGCGCCGAGGTGGCGCACCTTGCCCTCGCGCACGAGCGCGTCGAAGGTCTCCGCGACCGCGGTCTGGTCGGCATCCGGATCGTCCTGGTGGGCGTAGTAGAGGTCGATCCGGTCGGTGCGCAGGCGTCGGAGGGAGTCCTCGACGCAGGCGCGGATGTTGGCGGGATCGAGGGTGGCGCGGCCCTCGAGCATGCCGACCTTCGTGGCGATGACCATGTCGTCGCGGTTGCCGCGCTCGGCCATCCACTCACCGATGATCGACTCGCTCTCTCCACCGGAGTTGCCCTCGACCCAGCACGAATACATGTCTGCGGTGTCGATGAAGTTCCCGCCGGTGGCGGCGTAGGCGTCGAGGACGGCGAAGCTCTGCTCCCGGTCCGCGCCCCAGCCGAACGGATTGCCGCCGAGGTTGAGCGGATGGACGCGGAGGTCGGTGTCTGCGAGGGGAATGAGGTCCATGTCGCCAGGCTATCAAGCGACCCTGCGAGATCTCGCGGTCTGACGGACACTCCCAGAATCCCGGCACCCCGCGGGACGCTCATGTCGGCCCACGGGTCTCCGGGGTCGTTCCGGACCATGGACGTCAGAGCTCTCGAGATCGCTCCGGGTGCCCCGGGTCAGAGGAAGGCGCGCATGACGACGGCGTCGGCACCGGTGTAATAGCCCGGGCGGCGGTCGAGCTCGGTGAAGCCGTGCGCGGCATAGAGCCCGTGGGCGGCGGTGTTGTCGCTGCGGACGTCGAGGTGGATGACCTCGCATCCGGCATCCCGGGCGGCGGCCAGGAGGTGGATGAGCAGGGCGCGTCCGATCCCCCGGCCACGGGCTGCCGGGTGGGCGGCGAGGGTGAGGACATCGGCCTGCGGCCCGGAGACGCCGAGCCCGGCGAAGCCGAGGATCGCACCCGGGTCCCAGGACGCCGGCACGGGGCCTGCCTGACGCCGCGTGTCGTCGGAGCCCGGCGCACCTCCGCCGGGTGCCTCGATGACCACGAACGACTGGCCGGGCGTCGCCACCGCCGCCCAGTAGTACTCGGTCGACCAGGCATCGGGGCCGAAGATCTCCGCGTCGAGGGCGGCGACGGCGGGGATGTCGAACCAGCGCAGCCGCCGGATCCGGTGAGCGCCGCTTCCCTCCGCGGCGCCGGACTCCGGCATCACCGGAGGCTCGTCGTGCGCCGCGCGGAGGGCTGGGCGTCGGGCTCGCGGAGGTACAGCGGGACCGGCGGGAGCAGCGGACGCCCGGCGGCGATCATCCGGGCGGCGACGATCCCGAGGTCCCCGGCGGTCGGTTCGAGGTCGGCCGGTGCGGTGCCGGTGGGATCGCCGAGCTCCTCCGGGAAGAGGAGGAACCCACGGCCGTACCGGAGCGCAGCGCCCTGATCCGGAACGACGTGCAGGTCCGCGGGGAGGCTGACGGCGGGACCGGCGAGCACCTCGGGCACGCCTGCGGCGTCGAGTCCTGCGTACTCGGTCCAGTAGACCTCCTTGCGGCGCGCGTCGGTGGCGACGCGCAGCTGCGGCGCCGGGCCGACCGGGGAGACCGGCGCATGGGTGCGGAGGGCGCGCAGTGCGAGAGCGTCGTGGCTCGGCAGGCCGTCGACGGGGATGCCCGCGCCGAGTGCGAACCCGATCCCGGTGGCGATCCCGGCGCGCAGACCGGTGAAGGGACCGGGCCCCACGCCGACGACCACCCGGCCCGGGGCCGGCCGGCGTTCGAGGAGGGTGCGGATCGCAGGCCCGAGGAGCTCGGCGTGCTTCCGGGCGGAGAACTCGGTCCACTCGGCGAGCACCTCCTCGGTGTCCGCGTCGACGAGCGCGGCGCTCGCCGCGGCCGAGGTATCGAGCGCGAGGATGATCATCGGGTCTCCGTTCCGGGGCCGGGTTCCCCGTGCTGCTCGGCGACGAGGGTCAGGCGGGCGTCCCAGCCGGGGCCGGTGGATTCGAGGACGAGCAGCCGGCTCTCGTCCTCCTCGGCGAGGTCGAGTTCGAGCGGCTCGGGTGCGATAGGCGCAGCGGGAGCGGGATCAACGAGACCGGTATCAGTCGAGCCGGGGCCGGCAGTGCCGGATCCGTCCTCCTCGAAGGCGCGCACGAGGGTGATCTCGAGGCGTTCGGCGGAGAGCTCCTCGGCGATCCCGTGGCCCCATTCGATGACGGTGACCGATTCCGCGAGGTCGGCGCCGAGGTCGAGGTCGGCGAACTCGGCGGAGTCGTCGAGGCGGTAGGCGTCGACGTGGACGAGGCCCGGCCCCGCGCCGGCCGGGGCGTGCTCGCGGGCGATGACGAAGGTCGGCGAGGACACCCGGCCACGGACGCCGAGGTGCCCGGCGAGGAACTGGGTGAAGGTCGTCTTCCCGGCGCCGAGGTCACCGGTGAGGATGATGACGTCGCCCGGACGCAGGACGGCGGCGAGGCGCGCGGCGAACGCGTCGATCTCCTCCAGGCCGGCGATGCGCAGCTCAGCCCTCATCCGCCGTGCCCTCGTCCCCGGAACCGGTCGCCGACGCCCGCGGCCGCGGATGCCGGGGTCCCGCCCTGCCGCACGGCCGGCGTGGAGTCCCGTCCGGTGCCGATGACAACCCGCTCGACGCGCGGACCGATCCGCGTGACGATCTCGTAGTTCACGGTGTCGGCCCAGGCGGCCCACTCCTCGGCGCCGGGACCCGTGGTGCCGTCGCCGATGATGACGACCTCGTCGCCGATCTCGACGGACCCCGGTCCGATGTCGAGGATCATCTGGTCCATCGCGACCCGCCCGACCACGGGGTACCGGCGGCCGCGGATCGACACCTGCGCGCGGTTCGAGGCCGCGCGCGGGATCCCGTCGGCGTAGCCGCCGGCGACGAGGGCGAACCGGGTGGGTTCGGCACACGTGTAGGTGAGGCCGTAGCTCGCGCCGTGCCCGGCAGGCACGTCCTTGACGGCGAGCACGCGGGAGACGAGGGTCAACGCCGGCCGGAGGCCGAGCTCGGCGGCGGTCCGTCCCTCGAAGGGGCTGAGGCCGTAGGTGCTCAGGCCGACGCGGGCGAGCCCGCCCGGCACGGGGTCGAGCGAGAGCGCCGCCGGGGAGTTCGCGGCGTGGACGAGCAGGGCGGCAGGGTCGCCGAGCGCTCCGCCGGCGGACTCGAGCACGCAGACGAGCTGCTCACGTGCCTGGTCGAGGACCGCGAGCTGGTTCCCGGTCTCCGGGTCACCCACGACGTCGGCGTTCGCGAGGTGGGTCATGATGCCGACGACCTCGATCGGGTCCGCGGCGTGCGCGGCGGCCTCCGCGAGCTCGGGCAGGAACGCGGTGAATGCCTCGGGGGTGAAGCCGTTGCGGCCCAGTCCGGTGTCGATCTTGAGATGCACCCGCACAGTGCGTCCGGAGGCCTCGGCGGCGCGGATCACCTTGCGCAGCGCGCCGGCGGTCGACACTCCGAGCTCGATGCCCGCCCGCGCGCAGGCGGTGAGGTCCGTGCGGTCGTCGTAGAGCCAGCACAGGATCCGCTCGCGCCGCACCTCGGGATCCTCACCGAGCAGGGCGGCGAGCTGGAGCGCCTCGGGCACCGTGGCCACGCCGAAGTCGGCGACGCCGGCGGCGCGGCAGGCGTCGACGACTGCGGCGAGGCCGTGGCCGTAGGCGTCGGCCTTGACGACGCTGAGCAGGGTCGCCGGGGCGACCCGGGCCGCGATCGTCGCCGCGTTGTGGGTGATGGCTCCGGTGTCGATCCGCGCCTGCACCACGGTCCCCGGGAAGGAGACCACCGGCGGTCCGGCCGGCGGCCGTGCTGCATCGGGTGCGGTCATTCGCCCCTCCGCCCGTCGATCTGCTCGGCTCCCGCGCCGGCGCTTCCGGTCATGAGACCGAGCACGATGTCCTCCACGGCCGCCGGGAGCCCTGATGCGTGCGTGGTCCGGTGGACAGCGAGCCCGTGCACGGTGACCGCGAGCCCGGCGAGGATCGCGATGTCGGTGGCCGGGCCGCTCCTGTCCGCCGTCTGGTCGCACGGACCGCGGTACTCGGCAGTGCGGTGTTCCGCGGTGGTGGCGAGCAGCGCACCGAGGATCCCGGTGAGCACGTCGCCGGATCCGGCCGTGGCGAGCGCCGCCGGTCCCGGCGGCGGGGCGACGACGCTGCCGTCGGGCCGGGCGACGATCGTGCGCCGCCCCTTGAGGGCGATGACGCCTTCGAACGCCTGCGCGGCCCTCACGGCGTGGGTCACCGGATCCGCTTCGACCTCCGCGCGGGTGGGCACGCCGGTGGTGAGGCGGCCGAGGAGGTCGACGAGCTCGCCGGCGTGCGGCGTCACGATGCACGTGGTCTCGAGCGGGCGGGTGAGGAGTCCGAGGCCGCCGGCGTCGATGACGAGGGGCAGGGACCGGTTCTCCGCCTCGATGATGGCGCGGCGCATGAGGAGGGTGTCGGGGGCGCCGGGGCCGACGGCCCACGCCTGGACCCGCCCCGGTTCGGTGACGACCTCGGGGCAGCGGTCGAGCACGGCCGCGGTGACCTCGTCGGGGGCGAGCAGGCGGAGCATGCCGAGCCCGGTGGACACGGCCGCAGCGGTGGTGAGCAGCCCTGCGCCGGGGTAGCGGTGGGATCCGGCGACGAGGCCGAGGACGCCGCGGGTGTACTTGTGCATGTCCGGCTGCGGGAACGGCCAGCCGACGGCGAGGTCGGCGGGCTCGGGCGCCTCGACGGTGGGACGGAACGGGGCGAGGTCGAGTCCGATGTCGACGAGGGCGAGCTCTCCCGCGGCGTCGGCGCCGCCGGGCAGCAGCAGTCCGGCCTTGTGCCCGCCGAAGGTCACCGTGCGATCGGCGCGCACGTGGACGGCGCCGACCGCTCCGGTGGTGGCGTCGACCCCGGTGGGGACGTCGACGGCGATGACACGCTGCCGCCGGGCGCTCCCGGTGCCGGAGGCCGCAGCCTGCCAGTCGGCGATGAACGTGTCGAGCGGTGCGCGCAGCGATCCCGAGGCACCGGTGCCGAGGATCCCGTCGATGACGAGCTCGGCCCGCGCGGTCAGGGGCGCGGATTCGGCGCCGAGCGGTTCGATGTCGCCTCCTGCCGCACGCAGTGCGGCCGCTCCCTCGGGGTGGAGGCGCCCGAGGACGTCGACGACGGTGACGCGGGCGCCGCGGCGGCTGAGGTCCGCGCCGGCGAACAGCGCGTCTCCCCCGTTGTTGCCGGCTCCGGCGAGGACGACGACGCGGGCGCCGGTGACGCACCCGCGCGCCTCGATCAGATCGCGGCGGCAGACCGCGGCGAGGCCGGCGGCGGCGGTGCGCATGAGCACCGGTCCGCGGCCGGCGTCGAGCAGCGGGGCCTCGGCGGCGCGGATCGCCGCTGCGGGATAGCCGAGTCTCATCCCCGCACCTCGGCAGCTCCGTCCCGGGCAGCACCCTCCAGTGAAGCTCCGTCCCGCGCGGTGTCGTCTCCGGCGGCTCTCTCCAGCCGGGCGGCGGCGAGGCGGGCGAGGAACAGTGCGTGGTCGGCGAGCGCGTCCTCGCTGTGGCGGGCGCGCGGGGAGTGGTTGGAGTCCTGCTCCTCGGGCACGGTGCCGGGCATCGCCGCACCCAGGTGTCCGTACGATCCGGGGACGGCCATGAGGACGCGGGAGAAGTCCTCGGAGCCGGCCTTGGGGTGCTCGACGAGGGTGACGCGGTCGGCGCCGAAGAGCTCGGCGAAGGTCTCGCGGTAGAACGCGTTCTCCGCCTCGTCGTTGATCGTCGGCGGCAGCACGGTGTCGTACTCGACCTCGGCGCTCAGCCCGTGAGAGGCGGCGAGCTCACGGACGAGGGCGGGCAGCTCGGCGGCGGCGCGGGTGGTGGTCGTCTCCGAGAAGGTCCGCACGCCGACGGCGAGCGAGGCGGTGTCGGGGACGACGTTCGCCGCGGTCCCGCCGGTGAACTTGCCGACGGTGACGACGATCGGGTCGAACACGTCGAAGCGGCGGGAGACGTACTCCTGGAGCTGTCCGATGATCGCGGCCCCGGTCTGGATCGGGTCGTAGGTGGTGTGCGGGCGCGAGGCGTGCCCGCCCTTGCCGCGGAGGACGACGTCCATCAGGCTGAACGCGGCCATGTAGGAACCCGGCTTCGAGTACAGCCGACCAATCTCCTGATCCGCGGACACGTGGACACCGTAGGCGGCGACGACCGGGACCCCGGCGGCGTCGAGCACACCCTCGTCGAGCATCATCCCGGCACCGTCCCAGCCCTCCTCGCCGGGCTGGAACATGAACACGACGTCACCGGCGAGGGAGTCGCGGATGTCGTGGAGGAGCCGGACCGCGCCGACGAGACCGGTGGTGTGGAGGTCGTGGCCGCATGCGTGCATGGCGCCGTTCGTCGCGGCGAAGTCGAAGCCGGTCGCCTCCTCGACGGGCAGGGCGTCCATGTCGCCGCGCAGGAGCACGGCCACGGGCGAGGCGCCGCCCGCGTCACGGCGACCGCCGCGCAGCACCACGGTGAGCGAGCTCAGGCCCTCGCCGCGGGTGATCTCGACGTCGAGGCCCGCGAGCGCCTCCTCGACCCGGCGCTGCGTCTGCGGCAGCTCGAGCCCGATCTCCGGGGACCGGTGCAGATCCCGGCGCAGATCCCGCAGCTCGGGGAGCAGCGCTTGCGCGGACTCGTGCGTGGGCCGGGAGGTTCCGGCGATCGATCCGGAGGAGGTCGTCTCGGAGGTGGGAGCGGCGGTATCGGTCATGGCTCCAGGGTAGTCGGTGGGGCGGACGCGCCCTGCGGCCGGTGCTCCGGGCCGCGGCTACGCGTGCTTCCGGCGGGCGGCCTCGCGCTGGGCACGGCGGGCATCCCGGCTCGCCCGCGCCTTCTCCCGCGCCGCGGCGAGCTCGGCGAGCGCCTCGGGCGATCCCGGCAGCAGCGGTGCGGGCTGATCCGGGGGCGGGGCGAGCGCGGGGCCGAAGCCCTCGACGACGACGAAGGTCATGGTCCGCTCCCCGTCATGGGTGATGGAGAGGTGGACGCGCTCCCCGCCGAGGGACCGGAAGTGCTCGAGCACCCAGCCGGAGAGCCGGAAGCTCGGCGCACCGGAGAAGGCGGAGACGACCTCGGCCTCGTGCCAGGGGATGATCTGCGGCAGCTGGAGGGCCTTGACGAGCGCCTCCTTCGCGGAGAAGCGTGCGGCGAGCGACTCCGGGGTGCGCCGCTTGCCGTTCTTCTTCAGCTGTTCTGCAGGCGTGAGGAGGCGGTCGAGGAGCTCGGGCACCCGCTCGATGTGCTCAGCGAAGCGCGGCACGTCGGCCAGGTCGAGGCCGATCCCGATGATCCCCATGCTCACTCCCCTGCTGCTCACTCCCCCAGGCGGGCCGCTGCGGGCCCGGTTCGGGTCACTCGACGGTGACGGACTTCGCGAGGTTGCGCGGCTGGTCGACGTCGAGGCCCTTGGCGGTGGCGAGCTCCATCGCGAAGATCTGCAGCGGCACCGTGGTGAGCAGCGGCGCGAGGAGCGTGGTGGTCTGCGGCACGTAGATCACCTCGGAGGCGTAGTCGGCGGCTACCTCGTCGCCCTCTTCTGCGATGACGACGGTGTTCGCCCCGCGCGCCCGGACCTCCTGGATGTTGGAGATGACCTTGGCGTGGAGCGAGTCGCGACCCTTCTGGCTCGGGAGCACGACGAACACGAGCTGACCGGAGTCGATGAGCGCGATCGGTCCGTGCTTGAGCTCGCCGGCGGCGAACCCCTCGGCGTGGATGTAGGCGAGCTCCTTGAGCTTGAGCGCGCCCTCCATCGCCACCGGATAGCCGACGTGACGGCCGAGGAACAGCACCGACTGCGTGTCCTGCTGACTTCGGGCGAGGTCGAGGACCTGCTGCTTCCGCTCGAGGAGAGCGCTGATCTTCGCCGGGATCTGCTGGAGCTCCTCGAGGATGACCTCGACCTCGTCGGCGAACTTGTTGCCGCGCAGCTGGGCGAGGTAGAGACCGAGCAGGTAGCAGGCGACGACCTGTGACAGGAACGCCTTGGTCGAGGCCACCGCGATCTCAGGGCCGGCGTGGGTGTAGAGAGCGGCGTCGGACTCGCGCGGGATCGTCGAGCCGAAGGTGTTGCAGATCGCGATGACCTTCGCACCCTGCTCGCGGGCGTGGCGCACGGCCATGATCGTGTCCATGGTCTCCCCGGACTGGGAGACGGCGACGACGAGGGTCTTCTCGGTGACGACGGGGTCCCGGTACCGGAACTCGTGGGCGAGCTCGACCTCGGTGGGGATCCGGCACCAGTGCTCGATCGCGTACTTCGCGACCTGGCCGGCGTAGGCGGCGGTGCCGCAGGCGATGACGACGATCTTGTCGATCGACTTGAGGACGGTCTCGTCGACGTGCATCTCGTCGAGGACGAGCTTGCCGGAGGCGTCCATCCGGCCGAGCAGGGTGTCGTGGACGGCCTGCGGCTGGTCGTGGATCTCCTTGTCCATGAAGGAGTCGAAGCCGCCCTTCTCCGCCGCCGCGGTGTCCCAGTCGACCTCGAAGGGCTCGCCGGCGACCTCGCTGCCCTCGAGGTCGGTGATGAGGACGGAGTCCGGGGTGATGGTGACGACCTCGTCCTGGCCGATCTCGAGCGCCTTGCGGGTGTAGTCGATGAACGCGGCGACGTCGGAGCCGAGGAAGTTCTCCCCCTCGCCCAGGCCGATGACGAGCGGGGAGTTGCGGCGCGCGGCGACGACGGTGCCGGGCAGGTCGGCGTGCACGGCGAGCAGCGTGAAGGCGCCCTCGAGCTGCTTCGCGGTCTCGCGCATCGCCTGGGCGAGGTCGCCGCTGGCGCGGTAGTTCTTGGCGAGCTGGTGGGCTGCGACCTCGGTGTCGGTCTCCGACTCGAACTCCACGCCTTCGTCCTTGAGTGCGGCCTTGAGGCTCGCGAAGTTCTCGATGATGCCGTTGTGGATGAGCGCAAGCTTCCCGCCGTCGGCGAGGTGCGGGTGGGCGTTGGCGTCGGTGGGCCCGCCGTGGGTGGCCCAGCGGGTGTGACCGATGCCGGTCATCGCCTCGGGCAGCGGGTGCGCCTCGAGCTCATCGCGCAGGGCACTGAGCTTGCCGGCCTTCTTGGCGCTCGCGAGCGCGTGGTCGGCAGTCACCAGGGCGACGCCTGCGGAGTCGTATCCGCGGTATTCGAGCCGGGTGAGTCCGGCCATGACGACGTCGAGGGCGCCGTGCCCTGCGGTCTCAGGGGTGGACGACGAGACAAAACCTACGATTCCGCACATGGGGAGTACTCTACCGAGTCATCGCCGAATCGAGCATGAGCGCGCTCACCGCGCGTCGGTGACGTGCGCCGCACCCCGGGTCCGGTGGGTCCGGTGGGCTCGCCGCGGGCCGTTAGGGGCGATGGGTTCGGAGCGGGGCCCGAGACCGCGGCGACCGCGCGGAACGCAGCGGCGGCACGACCCGGGGTCAGTTGCCGCGGATCGCGGTGAGGACTTCATCGGCGGCGCGCTGTCCGGAGCGGATAGCTCCGTCCATGTAGCCGTTCCACACCTCGGCGGTCTCCGCTCCCGCCCAGTGGAGGCTGCCGCAGGGACGGCGCAGCTCGCGCCCGAGGTGCGTCCACAGGCCGGTGCCGAGGCGGCCGCCGTAGCAGCCGCGCGTGAATGGCTCCGCCGACCAGTTGCGCTGGAGGAGGTCGGTCGGGGTGCGGGCTGCCTCGCCGAAGTACGCCGCGAGGTCGTCGAGCACGCGGGCGGCCCGCTCGTCCTCGCTGAGGTCGTTGTAGGCCTTGGCGTGGTGGCCCTCGACGAAGGCCACGAGGATCCCGGCATCGGAGTCCGGGACGCAGTTGTCGTAGACGAGCGAGACGTCGTGGTCGAGGCTGAGGACGGTGCCGCTCAGACCCTCAGCCCGCCAGAACGGGGTCGGGTAGAGCACCTGGAACTTGTGGACGTTGCCCGCCGGCATCTGCGCGGTCAGGGCGTCGCGGTTGGCCGGCAGCGCAGGCGCATAGCGCAGTCGTCCGGCGAGCACGGGCGGGAGGGCGACGACGACGCGGCGGGCGCGGAACGCTCCGCGCACGGTGTGCACGGTGACCCCGCCTGCGAGGTTCTCACCGACGTGGTCATCAGCGCCGTTGTGGTCGATGCCGGTGACCTCGTGGTCGAGCAGCACGCGGTCGCCGAGGCGGGCGGCGAGCTGTTCGGAGATCTGGTGGGTGCCGCCGAGGACGCGCGCTTCCTGCGCTCCGCCGATGGTGATCATCATCCGGTGGAGTCCGCCGCCGGAGGCGAGGTAGAAGAGGCAGTGGAGGGCTGAGTACTCCTCGGCTTCGGCGGCGAAGATCGAGGCGAGCATGACCTCCATGAAGTGCCGCACGTGCCGGTCAGCGGTGGCCTCGACGAGCCACTCGGCCGTGGTCATGCGGTCGAGGCGGGCGGCATCATGAGACTCCCATGGTGCGGCGAGGTCGATGCCGGCGCAGGTCTGGTCGATGAGCGCGACGAGGCGGCCGAACTCCGCGGCGGATTCCGGGGCCAGGCCGAAGGTATCGCCCTCGCCCCGCCGGATCTCCCCTGCCGCGGCGAGGAGCGAGGCGCCCTCGTCGTGGACGGTGAAGGTCTGCAGGCCGAGTTCGTCGATGAGTGCGAGCACCGCGTCCTGGGTGGGGCCCACCCACTGCCCGCCGAGCTCGATCGGCTGCCCGGTGGAGAAGACGCCGTTCTCGTTCCGGCCGGCGACGCGGCCCCGCGCCTCGAGCACGAGGACGTCGAGGCCTGCATCGCCGAGTGTACGGGCGGCAGTGAGCCCCGACAGGCCGGCCCCGACGACGATGACGTCGTGAAGGTGGGCGGACGGGCCGCTCGTGGCGCGGCACGCTGCGGTGGAGGAGGTGCCGGGCGCGGCGGACTGGGACGTGCGGGGCGCGGTGGTCATGGGGAGCTCCTCGAGTGGTCGGCAGGGTCAGGATCAGCGGATTTCGGGGCAGCAGTGCTCGACTTCGCAGGTTTCGGGTCAGTGGGATCCGGCTCGGCAGGGCCCTGGTCGGCAACCCCCTGGTCGGCGCTGCCGGGTTCGCCTCCGTCGGTGCCTGCCTGCGGAGCGCCGGCGGACAGGGTGCCGGCCGGCAGGCCGAGGCTGCGTTCGAGAACTTCGGCGAGGAGCGCCTCGCGCGCGGTGGGGTCGCGGTAGCTCACGAGCGAGTGGGCGTTGAGCCCGTCGGCGAGCGCGATGAGCTGCCAGGCGACCGCGTCGGGGTCCGCGGTGTCGAACTCCCCGGCCGCGCACCCGCGGGCGAGCAGTCCGGTGACGAACTCCTGCCAGTCGTCCATCTGGGTGCGGACGGCCTCGGCGACGACCGGTACACGCAGTCCCTGGGTCCAGGCGTCGAGCCAGACCGCAGCCGAGGCGGCGCGCGGAGTGCGGAACAAGGCGCCGAGCAGTGCGCGCAGCCCGTCGAGCACCGTCGGTGCGGCGTCCGCGGCGGCGCGCATGGCGGTGAGCTCCGCCTCCATGAGGCGGGTGACGGTGTCGGCGCGCAGCTCATCCATGCTCGCCACGTAGTGGGCGATGAGTGCCGGGGTGACCGCGAGGCGCTGGGCGACGGAGCGCAGCGTGACCGCATCGAGGCCGTCGACAAGTGCCAGCTCCGCGGCGGCGTTCGCGATCTCCGCCCGCCGCTGCTCCGGCCGCTTGCGCACCCGCGCGCCTGTGGCCGCGCCAGTCACCGAAGTGCGCGGCCGCGCCAGCGATTCCGCTGGAGGTGCTTTCCGTGACACTGTCCTTGACACCGCCTCTGCTCTGCCTTAGATTGCGTGGAACGTGATATTGACCACATGGTCAATACTGCTTCCGGGCGACAGCGTCGTCAAGCCCCGGTCACCCGGCAGTCCACCCTCCGGTCCGACTGATAGCCCGCTCGGCAGTCCTTTCGACAGTCCGTCCGCCAACCCTTCAACCAAACCGTCCGCCGGCCTTTCCGGCCCAGCCATACCCTCCGATGGAACGAGGAACCCGTGAGCGCCGACCCCACCCCCGCGTCCCCCGCCGGCTTCCCTGCCGGCTCCCCCGCCGATTCCGCTGCCACGACCGCCTCCCGGTCCCAGGGCGGCACCACCCTGCGCCGCTCCCTCGGCGTCCCGACGCTCGTGCTGTTCGGGCTCGCGTACATGGTGCCGATGACCGTGTTCACCACCTACGGCATCGTCAACGCGATCACCGAGGGGAAGCTCGCGCTCGCCTATGCGGTGACGCTCGTCGCGATGCTCTTCACCGCGGTGAGCTACGCGTTCCTCGCCCGCGAGATCCCTTCGGCCGGTGCGGCGTACACGTACACCAAGGCCGGGTTCGGCCGTCACGCCGGGTTCCTCACCGGCTGGACGATCATGATCGACTACATCCTGCTGCCGATGCTCAACTACCTGCTCATCGGCCTCTATCTCAACGAGCAGTTCTCCGGGGTGCCGGCGTGGGTGTTCTCGATGTCCGCGCTCGTCCTCGTCACGGTGCTCAACATCGTCGGGATCACCGTGGTCAAGGGAGCGAACGCGGTGCTCGTGGCGCTCCAGGTCGTGTTCTTCGTGATCTTCTTCGTCCTCGCGGTGCGTGCGTTCCGTTCGGACGTCAGCCTGCTCGACCCGTTCATCGGCGGCGGAGTCGACCTCTCCCTCGTGTTCGCCGGCTCGGCGATCCTGTGCCTGTCGTTCCTCGGTTTCGACGCCGTGTCGACCATGGCCGAGGAGTCGAAGTCGCCGAAGCGCACCGTGCCCGTCGCGATCATCCTCACCACGGTGGCAGGCGGCCTGATCTTCGTCCTCATCTCCTGGGCCGCCCACCTGGCGTTCCCCGAGGTCATCACCGGGGACGCTGCCGACACCGCCGCGCTCGTCATGCTCGCCGAGGTCGGCGGCGACGTGCTCATCGCCCTGTTCCTCGCCGCCTACGTCACCGGGGCGCTCGGTTCGGCGCTCGCCTCGCAGGCAAGTGTGTCGCGCATCCTCTACAGCATGGGCCGCGACGGAGTGCTCCCCCGCCGGGTGTTCGGGGTGCTCGACCGGCGCTTCAGGACCCCGGTCGGCGCGATCCTCGTCGTCGCCGCGGTGTCGGTCACCGCCGTATGGGCGAGCGTCGACTTCGTCGCCTCGATCGTGAGCTTCGGCGCGCTCGCCGCGTTCAGCCTCGTCAACCTCTCCGTGGTCTCCGTCTGCCTGCTGCGGCCGCGCCGCTTCACCGCCGGCCGGGTGCTCCTCTACGGCGTCGTCCCCGTCATCGGGTTCGGCCTCACCGTGTGGCTGTGGACGAGTCTCACCGGGCTGACCCTGCTGCTCGGCATCGGTTGGATCGTCATCGGCGTGATCTACCTCGCGATCCTCACCCGCGGCTTCCGCCAGGCCCCGCCGTCCCTCGACATCGACGGCTGAGGGCGGCGGAACGACCGCTGGGCCGGAGACATCTCTCCGGGCCCAGCGACTCCGTTCGGGTCCTGCGATCGCCGACTGGTCCTGACGCCGAGACGCCCGCCCGGGGTTAGCCCGCGCAGGGTCGAGCGCAGCGCGCGGGTTCAGTGGTTGAGAACCCGCGTGTCCTCACCGGCGAGCGCAGCCTCGGCGAGGGATTCGGCGAGCCGCGGGGTGGCGGCGACGATCCCGGACCAGCGGCGGGTGAGGTCGGAGTCGAACTCGAGCGGCCGGCCGTGGAGGTCGATGACCGCCCCGCCCGCCGCCGGCACGAACAGCATCGCGGCGGCGAGGTCGACGATCCGGTGGGTGTCCGAGCCGGGGTCGAGGAAGCCGTCGATCGACCCCTCGGCGACGAGCATCGCCTCGAGGCACGTCGTCGACAGCACGCGCACCCGGCTCACCCGCACCCACGCCTCGGTCGAGTCCCCGGCGGCGTGGACCTTGGGCCGGAGCATGTCGACCGCGGCCGCACCGAGGTCCGTGCACCCGCTCGTACGGTACGGCACCGGCTCGCCGGCCCGCGCCCACACCGCGTGACCCGTCTCGAGCCATACGCTCAGTGCCTCCTGAGCGACCCCGTCGACGACGAGGGCGGCGGAGAAGCACGACAGCGGCACCCCGGCGGCGGCGTTCGCCGAGCCGTCGAGCGGGTCGAGGACGACGGTCGCCGCGTGCCCGCCGTCGAGGAACCCGAGCTCCTCGCTCAGCAGGTTGACCGCATGGGGGCACGCGGCCGCGACGATCGCCTCCTCGACGAGCGCGTCGATCCGCTAGGTGTACTGACCGGGGACGTTGATCGACAGGTTCGTGTTGGACCTCGTTAGGGTCGCCAGATGAGTGAGGCGCAGCGGGTGGACTTCCAGGGCTCGGATGAGGCCTGGCCGGTGATCGGCGCGCTGTTCGCGCGCATGCAGGCACTGCCTGAGTCTGGGACGCCGCGGACGAACCTTGCGCCTCGCCAGATTGATCTCGCGCAGACCGCTGGACACCGCATATACATCCAGTCGCACGCGCTGCTGGGCTTCGCCTATGAGCACCATCAGGCTTTCCTCGCGCACATCATCACGGTGGGCTTCGGGCCGCGGGCTCCGTTCAACCTGTTGCGCCCCGTGCTGGAGTCGTCGTTGTGGGCGCTGTGGCTGCTCGACCCCCATGACAGCGCTACTCGACGGAAACGCGCCCTGCAGTACGAGATCCATGACTTCAAGGCCGAGATAGCCTACCTCGACGAGCTCGGCAAGAGGTCCGGCGGCCTGCCCATGCGCGAGGCCGCCGCCGAACGCCAAGCTCACGCCGGCAAGTCCTATCGCGAAGAAGTAGCGCAGTTGGGGCTGGACTACGCCGCGCTGAGCAAGGCCAACATGAACCTCACTGACGAGATCCCAAAGATGCAGCGCCTCCTTGACCGCCACGACAAGGACACCGCCCGCCTCATCGTCGCCGAGTGGCGACGGCTGTCCGGGTACCAGCACGGCAAGACCTGGTCGGTGGCCCTGGGATCCGACCAGACCTTCCTAGCGAAGATCCCCGGCGGGCAGACTGTTCACCTCGTCGCGTCAGACAGCTCCATCAGCATCGCGACCGGCCTGGCCGCGCTCGTCTTCATGGAGGCCCTCATCCTGCACATCGACCGCTGCGAGAACCCCGGCAGATGAGTAAGGCGCCAGTCTCGAGTCCGGCGGCCGGTTGCCGCACGCGGTGTGTGGTCGTACCTCGTTGTAGTGGCGAAGCCAGGCGGGCAGGGCATCGCGGCGCTCCTGCTCGCTGGTGTAGCAGCGGGCGTAGGCCCACCCGTCAGCCATAGTCCGGTGGAAGCGTTCGACCTTGCCGTTGGTCTGCGGCCGGTACGGGCGCGTCCGCTTCGGCGCGATCGACAATGCCTGGCAGGTATCACGCCACAGGTGTGACCGGTAGGCGCCGCCGTTGTCCGACAAGACGCGCTCGATGGTCACGCCGCGCTCACCGAACCAGCCGACCGCCCGGTGCAGGACCGCGGCGGCGGTGGTGGCGGTTTCGTCGCCGTGGACTTCGGTGTACGCGACGCGGGAGTGGTCGTCGATGACGGTGTGCACGAACGCGTAGCCCAGCTTCGGGCCGCCGTACTGATTGCGTGGCTTGCCTGGGGTGGCGACGCGGTTCTTCTCGCCCTGGCGGCGGCCGACGTAGCGCCAGCCGCCACCATCGGGGATATTGCCGACCTTCTTCACGTCGACGTGCACCAGCGACCCGGGGTGTGGGTGCTCGTACCGGCGGATCGGCTCACCGCTGGCCCGGTCGACGTACGACAGCCGGTTGAGGCGTGCGGTCGTGAGGATGCGGTGGACTGTCGACGGGGCGATGTCGAGGCGGGCGGCGAGCTGAACCGGCCCCTCCCGCAACCGTATTCGCAGGCTGACGCTGTCAAATCCCGGGTTTAGTTGAGGCTGAACGGTTGTTCTGTATTCAGGCTGCGTTGCCGATGGTCTGGTTCTCGGCGAAATGTGTGGCCTCGAT
>NZ_JBFAMF010000012.1:31957-83036 GCF_040656435.1 Brevibacterium sp. NPDC049920 | reverse complement strand
CGATCCTCAACCGGATCGTGTCCAACGCCGAACTGGTCCAACTCGCCGGCCCGAACATGCGTCGCCACACCAAACTCGACGCCGCCGACTGAACACCACCGCGGGCGGGATCGCCGCTACCCGGTCGTCCCGCCCGCGCTACCGGTTCGCCACACACACGCTACCGAAAGACGCTGCTAAACAATGCAGGAAGAATCTACTGGACTCTAGGAGGCGGGTGAACTCCGCCGCCTTCTCGAAACGGCGAGTTTCCCCGGGCAGCGCCGCCCTCCATGGAAGGACTCCGTCATGACACCCGATATCGCCGGTCACCACGGCAGCTCGAGCATCTACGCTGAGCGCACCATCCACGCCACCCCGCAGGAGGTCTTCGCTCTCCTCGCCGACCCCGCCCGCCACCACCTGACCGAGCCCCGCGATTGGGTGCGCGGCAGCTTGGAGGAGCAGCCCGCACCGATCACCGAGGTGGGCCAGGTGTTCGGGATGGAGATGTTCAACACCCACCGGGGCGGCCGCTACGAGATGCACAACCGCGTCACCGTCCTCGAACCCGACCGCGCCATCGCATGGGCGCCCGGCCAGCGCACGGCCGACGGCGAGATCGCCGCCGGCGGCTGGTTCTGGCGCTACGACCTCGAGCCGGCGACGGACGGGACCCGCGTGCGCCTCACCTACGACTGGGCCGAGACCCCGCAGGAGACGATCGAGAAGATCGGCGGCATGCCCGCCGTCAGCGAGCGGTACCTCGGCAAGTCCCTCGCAGCCCTTGCCGCTGCCGTGGAGCCCGGCGAGAGCTGATCGCGGTCCCGGACGGGCCGCCAACCGAAGTCGGCACTCACTCCTTCGGGCGGGGCCCCTTCACCCATTCGACCCCGTCGAAGTGCGCCAGCCCCATGTCCTCGAAGGTGCGCAGCCAGCCGTGCATGGGCCAGAACGCCCAGCGGCGGTAGAAGGTGTGGGCGTTGACGAGGATCGCGTCGAGGTGCTCGATCGGCGGGGTGGAGACCGGGTGCCACTGGTGGTAGGCGTGCGCCCCGCCGACCCACACGAGCGGCACGTCGCAGGCCCGTAGATTCATCCCGAAGTCGGTGTCCTCGCCGCCGTAGTCGACGTAGTCCTCGCAGAACCCGCCGAACCGCTGCCGCAGCGCCCGCCACGTCCTCGCGGTGACGGCGAAGGATAGCGACCAGAACAGCTCGTACTCCTCGTCCGTCGCCCGCTGCAGCTCATCCTCCGGCGGGTTGGGCCGCGCGCCGTGCGGGCGCGTCCACTTCGCCAGCCGGTCGAGGTCGTAGGGCCGGTCGTCCGCCGCGAGGTAGGTCACCGGCCCGGCGAGCACGGCCTCCGGCAGCTGCTCCGCCGCCCGCGCGTATCCCGAGCATAATTCCGCCCCGGGCATGCAGTCCGCGTCGAGGAACACGACGAGCTCCGCCCCGTCGGCAACAGCGGCGTCGCCGGCGACGTTCCGGGCGCGCGCCAGGTTCACCGGGCCCGGCCCGGTGCGATCGATGACTTGGGAGCCGGGCACGGTGAACGGCTCTTCGCCGATGAGCACCGTATGGTGCGCGGCGCCGGGCATCCAGCGTCCCACCGCCTCGAGCTGGCGCAGCACGTGCCCCCGCCGCCCGGCCGAGGCCAGGGTCACCACATGGATCGCGTTCATCGTCCGACCTCCTCGATGATCCGGGCCGCACGCTGCGCCGCACCCGTACTGCCCCACTGCTCCCAGCGCGGCTCCAGCTCCCGCGCGCGCTCGATGAGTCCGGCCCACTCCTCGACGGCGGGCACCGACTCCGGCACCACCGCCAGGCCGGCTTCGCACAGCACCCGGGCGGTGGCCTCCTGCTCCCCGAACGGCCGGTCCTGGGGCACGACCACGGCGCGCGCGCCGAGCACGGCGAGGTCCGCGATCGAGTTCTGACCGGCGGCGGTGACGACCACCTCGGCGGCGGACAGCAGAGCGAAGGGGTCGTCGACCCACGCACCCGGCCCGATCACCGTGACCGGCACCGGGAGCGATTCCGCCACGGCATCCCAATACGCGGCCGGCTGATCCATCCCGCCGCCGCCGTGGACGATGACGACGCCGGTGCGCTCTCTATCCCCGGCGGGAGCGGGCACCCGGCCGGCGAACCGACTGATGCCGCCCACGGCGTGCACGCGCTCGGTCACCGGCTCCAGGTGCTCGGGCAGCTCCACCCAGTCGGGCCAGGCGGCGATGATCGCATCGGCTGCCCGGTACCCCACAGCGTGCGGGGCGTCGTCACGGATGCCGGGCATCGCCTGCACCGTCACCGGCACACCCATGGCGCGCACGAGCACCGCGACCTCGACGGAGACGTCGACGTGGAACCCCCGGGGCCGGTTATCCGCCACCCATCCGGCGATCATCGCCATCCGCTCGGCGAGCCCCGCGTGATGCGCCGGCGCCCAGTGGAAGGTCCCATGGGCGTTCAGCGCGGCGCCGCTCACCCCGGGGGCCGGGGCGTCCATCGGCAGCACGAGATCCGCACCCGGCGCCGAGGACAGGATCGTCGTGTCGTCGTCGAGCGCCGCGGCGATCTCCCGGCACCGTGTCAGGTGCCCGGTGCCGTGGTGGTGGGCGTAGAAGCCGATCATCGGACGGACTTCCGCGCGGAGCGCTGCTGAGCGGTGATGCGATCGATGCGGGAGCGGTGCGCGAGCCGCGGGTACTCGACGGCCGGGCGCGGTCCGGAAAGCGCCGGCCCGCCGTCGGCCAGGCGCGCAAACACCTCGAGGTAGCGCTCGATCATGATCCGCAGGTCGAACCGCTCGACGGCGATCTGCCGAGCCTCCGCACGCGACTGCCGGAGCGCTGCCCGCACCGCGCGGGCGAGGTCGTCCGGGTCGGACGGGCGGGAGATGTGGTCGGGGGTGTCGGCGAGCACCTCGGGCACTCCGCCGCGGCCGAATGCCGCCACCGGGGTGCCGCACGCCAGCGCCTCGATCGTCACCAGGCCGAACGGCTCGTCCCACTCCGGGGTGACGAGCGCGACGTCCGCCTGGCCCACCTCGCGGGCGAGCTCGTCCGGCGACAGGGTGCCGAGCCAGCGGATGTCGTCGCCGAGGCGCGGCCGGATCTCCTCCTCGACATAGGACGGCTGGGCGGCGCGGCCGATGAGGGTGAGCGGCAGGCCCAGGCGCCGGCACGTGTCGATCGCGTGGTGCGGGCCCTTCTCCCGGGTCAGCCGCCCGAACCAGACCGCGCCGCGCCCACCGGGGCCGAGCGGCCACCGGCCGGTGTCGACGCCGTTGTGGATCACCGGGGCCGGGGCGGGAAGCCGCCACTGGCCGGCGGTGAACGCGCTCACCGCGCTGAACGCCCCGGCATCCGGGCCCACCCGGTCGATCGCGGACTGGATGGACCGCTGCGGGGGCACGTGGAGGGTGGTGAGCATCGGCGCGCGCCGGCCGGGGTCGGCGAAGAGCAGCGCCGGGTGCGTGCTGTTGTTGTGGATGACGTCGTAGTCCGCGGTCTCCAGGTGAGCTCTCAGCTGGGCGAACGCATGCGCCTCGGACTCCCGGGCGCCCGGCGGGTACTCGTCGTCGCGCGCGTGCTGCTCGAACCCGGTCCAATCGACGCCGGGGAACTCGAGGGCAGTGCTGTGCCCGTTCGAGCCGCGTGCGGCGAACAGATCGACCTCGACCCCGGCGGCCGCCAGGCCTACGACGAGCCGGTCGACGAACACCTCGAGACCACCCCCGAACGGCGGGGCGATCGGCAGGCGCGACGGCCCCACGACCGCGACCCTCACGGCGTCGCCGTCCGGGGAGCGGGCACGCGCGCTGCCGCGGTCGCTGCAGTGCCGGGCGCCGGGGATCCCGGGCCGGCGGTCGGCACGGGCGCGGGCGTCGCTGCGCTGTCGGCAGGTTCCGAGGGTGCTGCGCCGGCGGGCACCTCGGCGGCGGGACGGCCGGTGTAGATCCGGTGGTGCGCGCGGACGATCTCCACGTACTCGCGCTCGCGGTCCCCGCCGTAGGGCAGCAGGCCGCCGGCGAGCGTGGTGAGAGCCGCCGCCGCCGCCGAGGCGCCCGCCCCGGTGGCATAGGACACGACCCCGCCCGGCCGGTCGGCCTGGTCCGCGTAGTAGCCGCAGTCGGGGGCGACGACGGTGACGGCGAGGTCGCGGCACATCTCGAGCCAGCCGGAGTGGGAGCCGCGGATGTAGGGCAGGACGACGGCGTCGTACTCCGCGACCGCGGCGAAGAGCGCGGCGTCGTCCATGCGTGGGTGGACGTGCAGGCCTTCGCCCCACGTCGTCGCGAGCGCGGTGACGAGCGGGTGCTGCGCGGCGTCCTCGTGGACGTGGACGTGGAGCTCGGCCCCGCCCGCCGCGAGGCCGCCGGCCAGCGCGCGGTGGTACTCCGGATCCGTGGCGGTGTTGTGGCGCATGCTCTTGAGGAACAGGCCCACCCGGTTCCCGGTCCGGCGCGCTGCGGCGGCCGCGACGACCCGGCGGGCGGTGCCCGGGTCGACGATGAACGGGTGGGGGATCACCTCGGCGGCGACACCCAGCCGGGCGGCGATGCGGGCGGCGGCAGCAGGAGTGAGCGTGATGACCGATTCCGCGGCGCGGATGAGGTCGGTGAGCCGCGCGTGGTGGTCGGCCTGCTCGGTGAGGTGCGGATTGTCGAGGTCGTGGACGGTGACGACGAGCCGGGTCGCGGTGGCCGCGCACTCGTCGACGAACTCGCGGATCCGCTCCGGCGAGCAGTGCTCGAAGCCGAAGTGGATGTGGACGAGGTCGACCGCCTCCGCATGCGCCCGCAACCACCCGGGTTCGAGCGCGGGGTGCGGGAACCAGGCCCCGGCGCGGGTGCCGGGAGGAGGTTCCGGGGCGAAGGCCGCGACGTCGGACCAGCGGGAGGCGGGGAGGACCGCGGCGACGTACGGGTGATCGGCGGGGATCGCCGCGACGGTGACGCGAGCCGCGCCGGCCTGCAGGGCGGGTGCAGCGGGTGACGTGCGCATGGTCCTCTCCTTCCGGTGAATCGGTGGTTCAAGGTCGCTCGATGATGCGCCCACTCCCTCGTTTCAAGGTCGATTGTCGCACCTCGGCCGCCCGGCGAACTCGGGACGACGAAGCGGCGCGGATAGGATGCAGGCGTGAGCATTTCCGGACGCACCCGCCACTACGCCGACTTCTACAGCCTCAACGCCGCTCTGACCAGGAGCGATGATCGACCGTTCGGCATCGTGGTGGGCAACTGCCAGGCGGAGTCGATCCGCGTGCTCCTGACAAGCACCCTTGCTATTGACACCATACGCGTTCCCCCGGCCTTCGAGTGGACCGCGGACGATATCCGACACGTCACGGAACTCCTGCCGCGCCTCGACGTGCTCGTCGTCCAGCCCATCCGCGACGACTACCGCGGTCTGCCCGCCGGCACCCGACAGCTCGAGGCGCAGCTCGCTCGCTCCGCGGTGAGCGTGCGGGTGCCCGCCCTGCGCTATGCCGGCCTGCACCCGTACCAGGTCATCGCCCGCGACCCGGTCGACCCCTCGCTCGACCCGCCCCTCGTGCCCTACCACGACCTCCGCACCATCGTCGCCGCCGCACAGGGGCTCGAGGTGCCCGTCGACCATGCCCTCACCGAGCAGGCGCTGCGCGACTCCGAGGAGGAGTCGCTCGACCAGCTGCGCCACCGCGAGGACCACCACGACACCATCCGGATGTCGGACGTGCTCGCCGCCCACCCGCACTGGCACACGATCAACCACCCCGACAACGCCACCCTCACCGCGCTCGCCGCCCGGGTGTGCGAGCGGCTGGGGATCGATTCCCCGGTGGGGGATCCGGGCCGTGAGCTGCTCGGCGCGGTCGAGGCGCCGGTCGACCCGGAGCACGCGCGGGTGCTCGACGCGGTCCTGCGCCCGGATGCCTCCGCCGGTGAGTGGCGGCTGTCCGGCACCCCGCCGACCACGCTCACCGAGGCCGAGGTGGCCCGCGCCCACCTCGAGTTCTACGCCTCCCGGCCCGGCCTCGTGGACAACGCGCTCGTCCGCCACCGCGACCGGCTCGAGCTCCTCGGGTTCCGGCTGTGAGCACGGGTTCGGGCGAGGGCCCGGGTAGAGGCGCGAGCGGATCCACCGGGGGCGCGGCAGTCTCCGCGCGGCCCATCGTGTGCCATGTGATCGTCGGCCCGCCCCACCACGGGGTCACGCGGTACGGGCTCGCGCTCGTCGACGCCTGCACATCCTCGCCCGGCGGTTTCACCCACCGGCTCGTGCACCTCGGCGACCGGGAGGACCTGACGCCGCCTTCGTCGGTCGAGGCGGACATCATCCACGTGACCTTCACCGACCACCTGTTCGGGTCCGACCCCGAGGCCGCGGCGCGAGCCGTCGCCAGACTCGTCGCCGAGGCGCGGCGTCCGGGCCCTGTCGCAGGGCTGCTCTACGATCCGGCCGACGGCGGCGCCCCGGCAGGTGAGGCCGCGCAGGCTGTGAGCGGGACGGGTGAGGAGAGCCGCCGGGCCGGCGAGACCGAGGGGCGGATCGGTGAGGCGGGGGACCGGCCGCGGCTCACGGTCTCAGTCCACGACGTGCCCCAGCCCGCCGAGGGCGAGGAGCGGTACGCCCGCCGGGCACGCGGGTACGCCGCGCTCGCCGAGCAGGCCGATGCGGTCGTGGTGAACTCCGCGCACGAGGCCGCGTTCTTCGACAGCGACGCCTCCGTCATCCCCCTGCCGATCGAGGATCCGCGCCCGCAGCCGCCGGCCACGGCAGGCCGCGAGGACGGCACCAGGCAGGTCGATGGGGCGGGAGATTCGGCGGGAGACGCGGCGGTTCCGATGGTCGGGCTCCTCGGCTTCGTCTACCCGGGTAAGGGGTACGAGCGCGTCATCGAGGCGGCGCCCGCGGGCGTCCTCGTGCGGGCACTCGGCGCGGTCGCCACCGGGCACGACGACTACGCCGCGCAGCTGAGCGCGCTCGCTGCTGAGCGCGGGGTCGACTTCGAGGTCACCGGATATGTCCCGGACAGCGCCCTCGCGGCAGAGCTCGATGCGGTCACGGTGCCCGTGTGCCCACACCGGCACGTGTCCGCCTCGGGTTCGCTCAACACGTGGATCGCCCACAACCGGCGGGTCGTCGTCGCCGACGGCCCCTACATGCGCGAGGTCGCCGAGCGCTGGTCGGAGCGCGTGGTGCTCGCGGGAGAGCGTGGCCCCGGGCAGGGTGCTGCGGTTGTCCATGACGCCCCGGGGGGCGCCTCGGGTGGGGATGTTCCGGACCTTGCCACGGCGATCGAGTCCATGCTCGCCGATCCCGCAAGCGCTTGGTGCGCCGAGCCACCGCCGGCCTGGGGGTGGCCCGAACTCGCCGCCGCGTACACGCGGCTATGGAGCGAGCTGACATGAACGAGGATCTGCTGTGAGCGAGGCTCCGCTGTGAGCAAGGACCAGCCCCTGGTCTCGGTGGTCATCCCCTACTACGAGAACCCGAGTGGGCTCGCCCAGGTGCTCGACGGCATCGCCGCCCAGACCTATTCCGGGGAGATCGAGGTCATCGTCGCCGACGACGGATCTCAGACCCCGCCCGAGGTGCCCGCCCACGTCCGCGTGGTCCGTCAGGAAGACCGCGGATTCCGAGCGGCGGCGGCGCGGAACCTCGGGGCGGCCGAGGCCTCGGGAGTGGTGCTCGCCTTCCTCGACGGCGACACCATCCCCGAACCCGGCTACCTCGACGCCGTCGTCGCACGGCTCCGGGCCGAACCCAGGGTGCTCGTCGTCGGCAGCCGCCGGCACCTCGTCACCGGGGAGGACGGTGCGGTGCGCGACCTCGGGGAGCCCGCGTGGCTGCGGGACGCGTGGGGGTACACCGATGACCTGCGGGCGGTCGACGACACCGGGTTCCGGTTCGTCATCTCCGCCGTGCTGTCGTGCACCCGCGCGGTGTTCGAGCAGGTGGGCGGCTTCGACGGCTCGCTCGTGGGCTACGGCGGCGAGGACTGGGAATTCGGCTGGCAGGCGTGGCTGGCCGGGATCGACCTGAGGCACGAACCGGCGGCGCAGGCGGTGCACCTCGGCGCGGACTGGGGTGGCCGCGGCGAGGACCGAGCGGCGGCCATCGCGGAGAAGAACCGGGAGAGCATGGCACTCGCCTCCCGGATCACTCACCCGATCATGCGCCCGCCCGGGGTCGTCAACGCGGTGCCCGACATCCGGGTGCGCTGGGCGGGGGAGACCGACCCCGGTGTCGTCGTGCCCGTGGTGGCAGGGCTGCTGGCCGCGGGTGATGTCCACGTCGAGCTCGACGCGGTGCCCGCGGTGTTCGCCGCGGACCCGCGGGTGCGTCAGGCGGATGACCTGAACTCGGCCGGGAGCGGCAGGGTCCGGCCCCGGTTCGATGTCGAGCTGCTCCGCGCATGCCGGATCCCCGCCGACGGACTCCAGACGGTGTGCGAGGAGGTGTCGGACCTCGGCGGGTGCGCCGAGGTGCTCGGTACCGAGGGAGAAGCGCTGCTCCGCATCACTCCTCGGCGAGCACTCGCCCGAGGCGAGCATCAGGTGACGAGGCTCGACCGGGAATGGCCGGTGCTCACTACTCCGCTCCGCCTCGAGGACGAGTTCCGGGAGGCGGGTACTCGGTTCGCGGAGTGACGTGACTGTTGTCGGTGAACTCGATCAGACGTACAATTATCTGTACAGGGGGTTGCGATGAAGACGATGAGCTACACAGATTCACGGGCCAATTATGCGAAAGTGCTCGACGATGTCACCAATGATCGGGAGGCGGTCGTCATCACGCGCGCCGGCCATGAGCCGGTCGTCATTGTTTCCTTGGCGGATTACGAATCGCTTCGCGAAACCGCCTATCTCATGCGATCGCCGGCCAACGCCCGTCGACTGCTGGATGCAATGGAACGACTTGAAGCCGATCGCGGGCAGGCGCACGAACTCATCGAGACCGACTGAAGCATGCTTCTGGTGTGGGATGAAGGTGCATGGGAGGACTACCTGTGGTGGCAGGCACAGGACCGAAAGGTACTCAAACGCATCAATCGCCTGATCAAGGAGATCGAGCGCAACGGCAACGAGGGGATCGGTAAACCGGAACCCCTCAAACACGATTTCGCAGGATACTGGTCCCGGCGCATCACCGATGAGCATCGACTCGTCTACAAACTCGCTCGCGATGAGATCCGCATCGCAGCCTGTCGATATCACTACGGATAAGCGCGACGAACGCAATCGACCTGGCTGCCGCCGCTATCAACCGCAACGCGCCCGGCCGAACCCTACCGATTGATCGGCGGGCGCGGTGCCCAGCTGAAGTCGCGGTCGAACAGGTAGCGCGCCTCGGTGTCGGATTCGATGACGATGTCCACCCGGTCGCCGGTGAGCGCGATCCGGCCGTCGGGCCGCTCCTCCCACGTGAGGTCGAAACCCGCGACGTAGTCGTTGCGGCCCAGTGGCTGGCTGCCCTCGCGGATCCGGTCGAGCGAGAGCGTCACTGTGTCGCCGTCGAGGCGATACGTCCCGCCCTGGAAGTCGCCGTTCGCATAGCGGATGCCCACCCGGCCGCGGCCGTCGTGGTAGTCCCACTGGCCGAACGCCACCTGCTGCCAGCGGTCGTCCTCGGCGAGCTGCGCGGCCGGTTCCCGTGCGTCCTCGACCACCCGATACACCCCGGGCAGCGGGCCGTCGACCCGGGAGATCCCCTGCGCCGACCACACGAGCACCGCACCGGACCCAGCGACCGCGACGACGGCGACGATCGCGCCGAGCCAGCGGGTGAAACGGGCGAGGCGCGGCCACGGGATGGGCGTGGGGAGCAGCGCCGGCCCGGTCGCGCGCCCAGCGACGAAGCGCAGCAGCCGGGGCAGGAACGGCAGCAGGATGATGATCCCGACCACGCCCAAGACCCCGGCGAGCTGCTTGACCGGGACGTCGTAGGCCATGTTGAGGAGGAACACGACGGCCATGTCCGCGACCGCGAGCAGCGCCCCCAGCCACACGGTCCGCCGGAACAGGAGGAGGGCGGCGGCGAGCACCTCGGCGACCCCGGCCAGGCACTGGACCACCGGCGAGTACGCCATGAACCGCCACAGCAGGCCCATCGGGCTCATCTCGCCGAACTGGGTCAGCGCGTCCCCGTGGTCGGGGAGCCCCATCTGCATGAGCACGACCTTCGACCAGCCGTAGACCAGGAGCATCGCGGCGAGCCCCATGCGCAGCACCCAGTGGAGCATCCACGCGAGGGTGACGAGGATGTTCTGCCGGCGGGTCCGGCGCTGCGCGTCGAGCTTCTCGATCGGGTCGCGCAGCTCGGCGGTCGGTGGTTCGGACGCGGGGCCGTCCGTGCTCATCTCAGCTCCAGATGTCGTCGCCGCGGCTCACCGCGTCGAAGCCGCTGTCGACGAACACGACCTGGCCGGTCATGCGGGCGTTGCCGGGGGAGACGAGGAACGCGTGCACCTCGGCGATGTCCACGGCCTCGGCCGGACCGCCGTAGGGGCTGGGCATCGCGGCCTCGACCATCTTCCGACCCTCCTCGGTGGAGAGCAGCTCCGCGGTCATCGCGGTGCGGACCTGGCCGGGGCCCACGGCGTTGATCCCGATCCCGGCGCCGGCGTAGTCCGCCGTCGGGGCGACGCGGCGCACCCAGCGGGAGATCGCGCGCTTCGAGCTCGAGTAGTTCGCATAGCCCGCCTGGCTCTGCGCGGCGAGCGCCTTCCCGCGCTCCACCGCCGCATCACGGTCGCCGGCGAGCAGGAGGTCGACGAGCTCGGGGTCGTTGCCCTGCAGGGTCGCCGCCGAGCTCGTCACGGAGATCCGCGGGGCCTCGGACTTCGCGAGCAGCGGGCGCAGGCCCTCGATGAGCGCAACGGTGCCGAAGTAGTTGACGAGCAGCGAGAGCTCGTTGTTCGCCGACACCCCGGCGTTGGCGACGAGCCCGTCGAGGGTGCCGCCGGTGCGCTCGGTGATCTGCTCGACGACCTGCGCGATCGCGGCGTCGTCGGTGAGATCGGCGGTGATGTCCGCATCCCGGAGGTCGACGGTGATGACGGTGTCACCGCGGGAGGCGAGGAGTTCGGCGGTGGCCTTGCCGATGCCCGAGGCGGCTCCGGTGACGACGATGTTGCGGGACATGGGTCCTCCTGGTGAGCGTGGGAAGCGGCGGATCCGGGCGGGCCGACCGAGGGCCGGCCCGGGGTCGCCGGGCTGTCGGATCCACCGTAACCCTCCGGCCCGCTACGACCCGATAGGTGAATATCGTGATGTCGCTAGATGCGCGGATACTCCGGTGAGAAGGTGCCCGGGCCGCGCCCACCTCGCGGCCGGCCCCGGGTCAACCCGCCATCGGCCCGCGCCCACCTCGCCATCGGCCCGGGGTCAACCCGCCGCGGAGCCGGGCCGAGCCGCCCCGTCCCCTATAATGAGAACCGCACGTGCCGGTCCTCGCCGCTCACCGGCGAGGACGGCGACCGCGACGGAAGGCGAGACGATGAAGAGCCCGATCTCCGACTACCTCACCGAGATCATCACCGATGCCCGCTCCGCGACCGGCGGGGAGGTCGCCGACTACATCCCCGTGCTCTCCGAGGTCGACCGGGAGCTGCTCGGCGCAGCACTCTGCACGGCGTCCGGCGACCTCTACAGCGTGGGCGATGACGAGCACGCGTTCTCGATCCAGTCGATCTCCAAGCCCTTCGCCTACGCCGTCGCCCTCGAGGAGCGCGGGCCCGAGGTCGTCGACGCCCGGGTGGGGATGGAGCCCTCGGGCGAGGCGTTCAACGACATCTCGCTCGACGAGGAGACCGGCCGGCCGGACAACCCGATGATCAACGTCGGCGCGATCGCCGTCACCCAGCTCATCGGTGGACGGTCCGCGAGCGTCGACTCGCGGGTGGGCCTGCTCCTCGACCGGTTCTCCGCGCTCGCCGGGCGGCAGCTGAGCATCGACGAGCGGGTCGCGGAGTCCGAGCTCGCCCACTCCGATTACAGCATGGCGATGGCCTACATGCTCCGCGACACCGGCGTGGTGACCGACACCGCCGAGCACGCGGTGACGAGCTACATCCGCCAGTGCGCGGTGCTCGTCACCGTCCGTGATCTGGCCGTCATGGCCGCGACCCTGGCCAACGGCGGCATCCAGCCGATCACCGGACAGCGGGTGTTCTCACAGGCGGTGTGCCGGCAGGTGCAGGCGGTGATGGCCTCGGCGGGGATGTACAACGCCGCGGGCCGCTGGATGACGACCGTCGGGATCCCTGCCAAATCCGGTGTCGCCGGCGGCCTGCTCGGCACCCTGCCCGGCCGGCTGGGCCTGGCGACCTTCTCCCCGCCGCTCGACCCGCAGGGCAACAGCGTGCGCGGGGTGAAGATCTTCCAGCGCCTGTCCGAGGACATGGGGATGCACCTCATGGGCGCGGAGCCGACGGGCGACACCGCCGTGCGCGAGGTCGAGGTCACCGATGCCGCGACGACCATCGCCCTCCAGGGACCCCTCGATTTCAACGGCGGGGAGGCCTTCCTCCGCGCGGCGGTCGACTGCGCCGTGCCCTCCGGCACCGTCGTCGTCGACCTGGCACGGGTGGGGCGGGTGCACGATGTGGGCCGACGCATGATCCTCGAGGGGATGCGCCGGCTGCGCGGCGACGGGCACCGGGTGATGCTCCGCGATCCGGAGGGCCGGTTGCCGGGCCCCGACCTCGGCGACGGGACCCGGCCGGAGACCCCCGACCCGGTGGCCTGACCCGGCCGCGTGACCCGGCTGGGTGACCCGGTGGGCGCCTCGGGATCGGCCGGCTCGCGCGGTGCCCGGCCGGCTCGGTCACCGGCCCCTTCCGGGCAAGCCCCGTCGACCCGGCGGGCACCTCGGGAGCGCCCGCGTCCCACGATGTGCCCGGCTTTCCGCGTGACCCGCATCACTGCATACGATGGGGACGAATGCACTCGACGAGGAGGAACCCCGTGAAACAGATCAATGAAGTCGTCACGCTGAGCATCGAGGACGGGATCGCCGTCCTCACCCTGGATTCGCCCCCGGTCAACGCCCTGTCCGCCGCCGTGCGCGCCGGACTGCAGCAGGGATTCACCGCGGCCATCGACGACGACGCCGTGCAGGCGATCGTCCTCATCTGCGCCGGCCGGACATTCATCGCCGGCGCCGACATCTCCGAGTTCGGCGGCGACAAGACCGAGCAGACCGGTCCCGACGAGCGCGAGATCATGGACAACTCGCCCAAGCCGATCGTCGCCGCGATCCACGGCACCGCACTCGGCGGCGGCCTCGAGACCGCGCTCTGCGCCCACTACCGGGTCGCCGCGCAGTCCGCGAAGGTCGGCCTGCCCGAGGTGCACCTCGGCCTGCTGCCCGGAGCCGGCGGCACCCAGCGCCTGCCGCGCCTCACCGGCGCCGAGGTGGCTCTCGACTGGATGATCACCGGGCGTCACGTGCCCGTGGCCGAGGCCGCGGAGTACGGGGTCGTCGACGAGGTCGTCCCGGACGAGTCCCTGCGCGAGGACGCGATCGCGTTCGCCCGCCGGGTGGTGGCCGAGGGCGGCGAGCTGCGCCGCGTGCGCGACCGCGACGACAAGGTCGCCGCCGACCGCGACAAGCCGGAGCTGTTCGCCGACTTCCGGAAGAAGCACGCCCGGAAGTTCCGCGGCTTCAAGGCGCCCGAGGCGATCGTGCAGTGCGTCGAGGCGGCGGTGAACCTCCCCTACGACGAAGGCCGCGAGGTCGAGAAGAGGCTGTTCGCCGAACTCGTCAGCAGCCCGGAGTCCGCCGCCCAGCGCTACTACTTCTTCGCCGAGCGCGCCGCGGCCAAGGTGCCCGACGTCCCGCGCGACACCCCGCGCATCCCCGTCGAGTCCGTCGGCATCATCGGTGCGGGCACGATGGGCGGCGGCATCGCGATGAACTTCGCCAACGCCGGCATCCCGGTGACCATCGTCGAGCAGCAGCCCGAGGCGCTCGAGCGCGGGCTCGGTGTGATCCGCAAGAACTACGAGCGCACCGCCTCGAAGGGCCGCATCACCTCAGCCCAGGTCGAGGAGCGGATGGGACTCATCACCGGGTCGCTCACCAAGGACGACCTCGCCTCCGTCGACCTCGTCATCGAGGCGGTGTTCGAGCTCATGGACGTGAAGAAGAGCATCTTCACCGAGCTCGACGAGATCTGCAAGCCCGGCGCGATCCTGGCGACGAACACCTCCGGCCTCGACATCGACGAGATCGCCGCGGTGACCGAGCGCCCCGAGGCCGTCATCGGCATGCACTTCTTCTCCCCGGCCAACGTCATGAAGCTCCTCGAGGTCGTCCGCGCCGACCACACCTCGAAGGAGGTCATCGCCACGGTGATGGCGCTGGCGAAGAAGATCGGCAAGATCCCGGCACTCGTCGGCGTGTGCCCCGGGTTCGTCGGCAACCGGATCCTCTACGCGCGCCGCCGCGAGTCCGAGCGCCTGCTCATGGAGGGCGCGATGCCCTGGGACATCGACACCGCGGTCACGAACTTCGGACTGCCGATGGGGCCCTACCAGATGAGCGACCTCGCCGGCCTGGATATCGGCTGGCGCAAGGAAGAATCCGCCGGGCGCACCGTCCGCGAGGTGCTCTGCGAGATGGACCGGCGCGGGCAGAAGACCGGTGCCGGGTACTACGACTACGACGAGAACCGGAAGGCCACACCGTCCCCGGTGGCGGCGAAGATCATCGAGGACTTCCGGGCCAAGGAGGGTGTGGCGCCGCGCGAGATCTCCGAGGAGGAGATCTTCGAGCGCTGCACCCTGCCGATGATCAACGAGGGCCTGCACATCCTCGAGGAGGGCAAGGCGGTGCGCGCCTCCGACATCGACGTCATCTACGTCAACGGCTACGGCTGGCCGGTCTACCGGGGCGGCCCGATGTTCTACGCCGACCAGCTCGGTGCCGAGCACGTGCTCGAGCGGCTGCGCTTCTACGAGGAGAAGTACGGTTCCGACTTCACCCCCTCGCCGCTGCTCGAGAAGGTCGTCGCCGAGGGCGGACGCATCTCCGAGCTGTGAGGACCTCCGCGCGGTGAGCCGCATGCCGAGGAGCCGGCCGGCTCCGTCGTGAGCACCGGCCGGTTCCGCGGTGAGGTGCCGGTGATGTGCGAGGGCCCGGGGAAGGATCTCCTTCCCCGGGCCCTCGGCTATCCCTCGCTACCGGACTATCGGGTGGAGGCTAGATTCGTCGATATTGTCCTGAGCTCGGTTCCGGGCAGTGCAGTCGAGCCGGAGCCGGGACGTCGCGCGCTCTGTCATGGACCGAAGCGGTCGTCAGTGGTCGTGCCCCTCGTGGTCACCGTGGTCATGGTCGTCCTCGCTGTGCTCGTGGCCGTGGTCATGACCTTCGTGTCCGTGCCCCTCCTCGCCATGATCGTGCCCCTCGTGATCGCCGTGGTCATGAGCGTGGTCGGCAGCGGGGGCCTTCCCGGAGGCGCTGCCCACCTCATTGGGCACCTCGGGCAGCTCACTGCTCCGCGTCACCTCGCCGGCGCCGATGTCGACGACATGGAGCGTCTGCGTGCCGGGTTCGGTGACGAGCACCTCGTCACCGGCGACGTGGACGGTGGGGCGCGGCTCCTGCCACTCGACCGGCTCCTCCCACGGCTCGGTCACCTCGATCTCCCGGGTCACCTCGGCGGATGCGGGGTCGATGACCCGGAGCGTGCCGTCGGTGCCGAGGACGAGCGCCTCGCCCTCCGGTCCGCGGGCCAGCGAGCGGAAGGAGTACGAGGCGGGGAGATCGACGAGGCGCAGCTCGCCGGATCCGGTGTCGGTGAGGGTGACGCGGGTGGGTCGCTCGAGCTCGGCGTCCTCGTCGACCTTGTAGTCGCCGAGCACCACGGGGGAGCGCTCGCTGCCGAACTGGTTGCCGATCCGGCCGTAGTCGTCGGGGGAATCGACTTTGCGGATCTTCTCGCCGTCGATGATGAGGAGGCCGTCCTCGCACCCGACGGTGATGACCCCGCCCTCTGCGACCGCCTCCCCGTGGACGCCCGGGCAGCCGGTGCTCTCCGCGACCGTCTCGCCCGCCTCGTCGACGATCTTCACACCCGAACGGGACTCCTCGTTCCCGATCGTGACGACGGTGGAGTCGTCGGCGCGGGGCACGGCGACACCGTGGTGCGCCTCGTCCGTGGTGGTGACCGTGGTGTCGATCAGGGAGTCGGCGGAGAGGTTCGCGGGGTCGAACAGGTGCATCTCCCCCGTGCCGTCGAAGAACGCGAGGCTCCGCCCGTCGTGGTTCACGAGGTGGCCCGGGTGGCTGCCGGTGATGCGCTGCTCGGTGAGGAGCGGGTCGGTGGTGTAGGCGTGGGCGTGGTCGCCGTGCGGCTCGGACCATGTGCCGAGGTCGAGGAGCCGGAAGGAGTCGCCTCGGTGAGGAACAGGTGCCGGTTGTCGCCGGCCGGGTTGAGGCGGGTGAAGCCCTCGGCGGGGAAGGTGTCGAGGACCTCGAGGGACTCGCCGTCGAGCACCATGACCCCGCCGTCATAGGTCACGGCGAGGCGAGGCGCGGCGCCTGCGGCCTCGGTCGTCTCCCGGGAGGAGGGCTCCGCCGAGGCGCCCGCGGAGCTCTCATCACCGGCCGGACCGCCGGCCTGGCCGGGAGCGCCGCAGCCGGCGACGACGGTGAGTGCGAGGAGCGAGGCGGGCGCGGCGGCCCACCGGGACATGTGGTTGAACTTGATCTTCATGCCCGGAAGATTCGCACCGATACGAACCTATTGTCATAGCACTATATAAACGCATAGAAGCCGCGATCGATGCTCGTCGTATGAGAAGCTGACAGGAGCGACCATCCAGAGTCGGATGGGTCGACGTGGCGCCGGGCTGTGCGCTCGCCGCCTCTCCACCCGCCGCCTGGAACCCATGACGCCAAGGAGGGCGAGAGATGCAGTTCGCAGAAGAAGGCACGAAGGACCACGTCGAGGTCGGCACCACCGATCCCCAGGACGCGCTGAATGACCTGCGCATGTCCGAGGAGGCGCTGCCCCTGCTCAACCACGTCAAGCGGTTCATCAAGGACACCGTCGACCCGATGTACGAGGAGTTCGTCACGCTCGGCGAGGGCCACGCCGACCGCTGGAGCTTCGCTCCCGGACAGCTCGAGGTGCTGCAGAAGGCCAAGGACAAGGCGAAGGAGGAGGGCTTGTGGAACTTCTTCCTGCCCGACGCGGAGACCGGTGACGGCCTGTCGAACCTCGACTACGCCTACATCGCGATCGAGCTCGGCAAGAGCCCGCTGGCCTCGGAGACGATGAATTGCTCCGCACCGGACACCGGCAACATGGAGGTCCTCGAGCGGGTCGGCACGCCGGAGCAGAAGGAGCAGTGGTTGCAGCCACTGCTCGACGGCGAGATCCGGTCGGCCTACGCCATGACGGAGCCGGACGTCGCCACCTCGGACGCCAAGAACGTCGCGACCCGGGCGGTGCTGGAGAACGGCGAGTGGGTGATCAACGGCGAGAAGCACTACATCTCCGGTGCCGGAGACCCACGGTGCAAGATCATGATCGTCATGGTCAGGACCAACGACGACGGCCCGCGCGGTCAGAACCACTCGCAGATCCTCGTGCCGATGGACACCCCGGGGGTCGAGATCGTCGGCCCGATGCACGTCTTCGGAGAGGACCACGCCCCCCGCGGACACATGCACATCCGGTTCACCGACGTGCGCGTCCCGGAGTCCAACATGCTCCTCGGCGAGGGCCGCGGCTTCGAGATCTCCCAGCTCCGCCTGGGCCCCGGCCGCATCCACCACTGCATGCGCACCATCGGCAAGGCCGAGGTCGCGCTGGACTACATGGTCAAGCGCGGCAACTCGCGGACCGCATTCGGCCAGCCGCTGTCCAAGCTCGGCGGGAACATCGAGAAGATCTCCCGTGCGCGCATCGACATCGAATCGATGCGCCTGCTGGTGCTCAAGGCGGCGAAGGCCATGGACGTGCTGGGCAACAAGGAAGCCCGCGTCTGGGTCTCGATGGCCAAGGCGCACGTCCCGGAGAAGGCCTGCCAGATCATCGACCAGGCGATCCAGATCCACGGCGCCTACGGCATGTCGCAGTTCACGCCGCTGCCCGAGCTGTACGCGGACGTGCGGCACCTGCGCTTCGCCGACGGCCCGGACGAGGTGCACCACATGGTGGTCGGCCGCCACGAGCTGACGCAGCACTGATCTCCAGCACCTCTGCAGTCGACTTCGAGAGCGTGCGGGCAGCCACGGCGAACGCCCGTTGCCCGCGCGCTCGTCGTGTGCGCGGCCGGATGCACAGTCGATGGGGCGGGGGGTTCGGCTCTCTGGGCATCTATTGTGATGACGCTATAGATGTGTAGATCGACCGATCGATGGCGGGCCGAGCGAGTCTGCGCGCAGGTCACCCGGCCGTCGGTTCGGGCATAATCGAGGGAGCAGACCGAGAATCGGACCACCGGAAGGCCCGCCATGACCGTGCAGATCCCCCGTGTCGGACCGAGGCTCGCCGCCGCCGCCGGGGCGTTTCTCGTGCTCGTGCTGGTCGCCGGATGCTCCGGAGGAGCGGAGAGCGGGACGGCCCCGGCCCCCGAGGAATCGGCCTCCCCATCGCCGGAGCCGCCCGCGCTGTCCGAGCCGATCGATCCCGACTACAGCGGTCACGTCCTCACCGACGATGGGCGCGATCGTGCGCTGCTCGTCGACTGGTCGAACGGGCAGCTCCGCGCGATCGACAATCAGGGCACCGAGCTGTGGGCCGAGCGGGTGCAGCTCGACGACGAGATGATGTCCGCGCCCGTCGCCTACTCCTCCGGCGACATCGTCATCATCGACGACCTGTCCGGTGAGCTCGTCGCCCGCCAGTGGACCGACGGTGCGGAGGCGTGGCGATTCGCGCCCGCCGAGGCCGGAGCAGGGTGCCATGAGGACTGGGGCTTCGGCCCGTCGACCACCGCGACCGGCACGGTGCTGGAGGAAGGCGACGTCATCCTCCTCGAGTACTTCATGGCGATGAAGAAAGACAGCTGCACGACCGGCGCCGACGGCGATCCGCTCGTCATCGCACTCGACCCCGCGACCGGCGAGGAGGCGTGGCCGGCCCTCACCGTCGGTGCGGGCGGCCTGCCGTTCGGCGGGTCCACCTTGAGCATCTCCCCGGACCGCTCGTACGGGCTGCTTCCATGGGCTGACGACGGCAGCTCGATGCTCACCCGCGTCGACCTCGCGACCGGGGAGCACACGACGCTCGACCTCACCGAGCTCCGCACGGCCGACGACACCGGCGTCGAATGGTTCTCGGTGGTGCCCACGGGAGACCCGAGCACCGCGGTCTACGTGTACGGCGCGCAGGATCCGGATGATCCGTACAGCGGGCTCGTGCAGAGACAGGCGTTCCTGACAGTGCCGGAGGGTCTCCCGATGAGCGACGCCGGTGCGCTCACTCCACTCGATCCGGAGGAGCACGCCGAGGCGTACGCGGCCCTCGATCTCGAGGACACCTTCGATCCGGTGTGCACGGCACAGCCGGTCTTCACCCCGACCGGTGAGGGGGCATGCATCATGGTGCAGCTGTTCTCCTCGACCGTGGCGTACTGGGGCTCCGACCTCGCGGCGATCGCCTGGCAATCGGAGGAGCAGGCACCGGAGAGCGTCCTCGAGTACGCGACGCCCGAATCCGACATCGGGGGATCCCAGTACGCCGCGGTCGACGGGCCCGAGGGTCCGCTCGTCGTCGTCCCGACCGTCGACAGCTCCGTCACCGCGTTCGATGCCGCGAGCGGCGAGGTCGTGTGGGCCTCCGAGGCGCAGGGCGGATCCGACCCGTGGGGCGGGCAGGGCTACCTGCCGGACCTCGACTTCGTGCCGGTCGTCGACGACGGAGAGCTGACCTTCTACGATGCGGCCACGGGCGAGGCGCACGACTCCTTCGACGTCGCCGACTTCGCCTCCCTGAGCTCGACCACCCGCTTCCTTCTCGTCACCGAGGACCGGACCTCGCGGCTCTGGACCGTCACCGGAGGCTGACATGACCTTCCGCAGCGAGACCACCACGACCCGCCCGACTCTCGAAGGCACCTTCGGGATGACCGCGTCGACGCACTGGCTGGCGACCGGCTCCGCCCAGGCGGTGCTCGAGCTCGGCGGCGATGCCTTCGACGCGGCCGTCGTCGGGGCCTTCGTCCTCCACGTCGTCGAGCCGCACCTCAACGGGCCCGGCGGCGACATGACCGGGGTGTTCGTCACTGCTCAGGAGCCGGACCGTCCAGTCGTCCTCATGGGCCAGGGGCCCGCTCCGGCCGGGGCGACGATCGAGCACTTCCGGGCCGAAGGGCTCGACGCGGTGCCCGGTGCCGGGGCGCTGGCCGCCGCCGTGCCCGGTGCGGTCGACGCCTGGCTCCTGCTCCTCCAGGAGCACGGCACGTGGGAGCTCGCCGAGGTCCTCGCCTTCGCGATCGACTACGCCGAGCGGGGACATCCCGTGCTCGCCCGCGTCGCTGAGACGATCGACAGCGCGAGCGCGCTGTTCCGGACCGACTGGCCGAGCTCCGCGGACCTGTGGCTGGAGAACGGGCAGGCCCCCGAGCCCGGATCGCTCATCCGCAACCCGGAGTACGCGCAGGTGCTCCGAGAGCTCGTCGCGACCGGGGACGGAGAACCCACCCGAGAGGAGCGGATCGCCGCCGCCCGGCGGGAATGGCGCACCGGTCGGGTCGCGCGCAGCATCGCCGATTTCATCCGCACCCCGCATCGCCATTCCGACGGCGGCCTGCACGCCGGGGTCCTCACCGCGGCCGATATGGCCGACTGGACCGCCGGCTTCGAGGACGCGCTCACCCTGGATTTCCGCGGATACACGATCGCCAAGACCGGGCCGTGGGGCCAGGGTCCGGTGCTCCTCCAGGCGCTCGCGATCCTCGACGGCTTCGACGAAGCGCACCTCGATCCTGGCACCGAGCTCGGTGCGCACACCGTGCTCGAGGCGCTCAAGCTCGCCCTCGCCGACCGCGACACCTACTACGGGGACAGCGGGTCCGCGACCGCACTGACCCCGGAGGCGCTCGCCGTGCTGCTGCGCCCGGAGTACGCCGCCGAGCGCCGCGCGCTCATCGGCGAGAACGCCTCCCACGAGTTCCGGCCCGGCACCATCCCCGGTGTCGACCCCGTGTCGCCGCCCCTGCGAACCGAGGCGGAGTTCGGTGCCGCAGGAGGCCTCGGGATCGGGGAGCCGACGGTGCCGAAGCCCGCGGACCCCACGCCCGAGGAGCGCGCAGCTGTCCGCGGCGACACGTGCCACATCGACGTCGTCGACCGGTGGGGGAACATGGTGAGCGCGACGCCCTCGGGCGGGTGGCTCCAGTCCTCGCCCGCCGTGCCCGGCCTGGGGTTCTGCCTCGGCACGCGGCTGCAGATGATGTGGCTCGACCAGAACTCGCCGTCCCGCCTGGAACCGGGAACGCGGCCGCGCACCACGCTCTCGCCGACCCTCGTGCTCCGCGACGGGGAACCGGTGATGGCGCTCGGCACCCCGGGTGGTGACCAGCAGGACCAGTGGCAGCTGCTCCTGCTCCTCCGGCTGCTCGTCGGCGAGCTCGACCCGCAGGCCGCGATCGACGCCCCGGCGCTCCACACCACCGCGATGCCCGGCTCGTTCTACCCGCGCACCTGGGAGCCGGCGGGCGCGGTGGTCGAGGACCGGCTGGGCGAGGACGTCATCGCCGGGCTCGAGCGGCGCGGCCACCGCGTGACCCGGGCCGGCGACTGGGCGCTCGGCCGCCTGTCGTGCGTGATCCGCGATCCGGTCACCGGTGTGCTCCGGGCGGCTGCGAACCCGCGCGGCATGCAGGGGTACGCCGCCGGGAGGTGAGTCGGCGCGACCGAAGCCGGATGATCAGACTGTTGTCGGCGTGACCGGTGTCGTGTTCCTGCAGTCAGTGGTTCGCTGTCTGACGTCTGCTGCCGGCCGGCCGTCCGCTCAGACCCTCGAGCCGCCCGTCCGCTCAGCCGCGGCGCGGGTGAGGATCGCGTGGACGAGCCGGGCTGCGGTGCGGGCGGTGCGGCCGTCGACGTCGTAGCGCGGGTTGAGCTCGACGACGTCGAAGTGCCGCAGCTTCCCGCTCGCCGCCGCGGCACCGCACGCCGCGAGGATCACCGCAGTCGGCACCCCGAACCCGGCCGGCGCGCTCACGCCCGGCGCCACCGCCGCCGGCAGGACGTCGAGATCGATCGTGAGATAGAGGTCATCGACCCCGGCTGTGAACTCCTCGACCCAGCGGACCGCCCGCGCGACGTCCTGGGATTCGACGTCGCTCAGCCAGGTGACGCCGAGCTCCCGCGCGGTGTCGAACAGCGTGGTGGTGTTGTTCGCCTCGCTGATCCCGATCACCGTGTAGTCGAAGTCCGCCCCGCGCGCGGCGCGGTCCGCCGCGATCTGCCGGAACGGCGTGCCCGAGGTGGGCCTCTCCGCCTGCCGCAGGTCGAAGTGGGCATCGAGGTTGAGGATGCCCAGGCGCCGGTCCGCGCACTCCTCGGCGAGCCCCAGATAGCTTCCCCACGCGGTCTCGTGCCCGCCGCCGAGCACCCCGGTCAGCGCTCCGGACAGCTCGGGGGAGCGCCGCAGCTCGGCGATCTGCCGCGCGAGGTCCGCCTGCCCGGACTCGAGGTCCTCACCCGCGACGACGGCGTCCCCGGCATCGAGCACGCGCAGCGGGGAGTGGACGGCGAGGGAGCCGAGCGCCGCGCGGATCGCCTCGGGCCCGGCGGCGGCACCCTGGCGGCCATGGTTGCGGCGCACCCCCTCATCGCTCGCGAACCCGAGAATCACGGCATCGGCGGCGGGCGCATCGGCGGCGGGCCCACCGGGCCGGGTGGGATCGGTGCCGGCCCGGTTCCCCGGGGCGGCGGGCGCCTCGGCGGGTTCGACGATCTGCCAGAAGCGGCGATGCTCGTCTCCCGGACCGTCCGCGCGGCCGGTCCACGTGTGCGTGCGATTCATGCTCTGCTCCTCGGGGTTCTGCGGGGTCCCAACCAGGCTAGGAGAGCGAGCGCGTGCGCGGCACACCTCGGCGACGGCGTGCGTCCGAGATCTCGGACGGATTGGGAGGTTCGGGCCTGGTCGCGGGCCTCGCGCGCGCCAAGAATGGGGAGCATCAGCCGGTCCCGAGGACGCGCCGGCCCGGCCCCGCCCGTGGTGCCACTCCGGCGTCCACCTGACCACCCGCCCGATCCGGCCCGCCCCGAGGAGACGCCATGACGATCACCCCCAGCAGCCCCGACCAGAAGCCGGGCTTCACCCGCCACGACCCCAGCCGCACCATCCGCGCCCCCCGCGGCACCGACTTCACCGCGAAGTCGTGGCAGACCGAGGCCGCCAAGCGGATGCTCATGAACAACCTCGACCCCGAGGTCGCCGAGCGCCCCGAGGACCTCGTGGTCTACGGCGGCACCGGCCGCGCCGCCCGCTCCTGGGAGGCCTACGACGCGATCGTCCGCACCCTCGACGACCTCGAGGCCGACGAGACCCTCCTCGTCCAGTCCGGCAAGCCCGTCGGCGTGCTCCGCACCCACGAATGGGCCCCGCGCGTGCTCATCGCCAACTCCAACCTCGTGGGCGACTGGGCGAACTGGGAGCACTTCCGCGAGCTCGAGGCCGAGGGCCTCATGATGTACGGCCAGATGACCGCCGGCTCGTGGATCTACATCGCCACCCAGGGCATCCTCCAGGGCACCTACGAGACCTTCGCCGCGATCGCCCGGAAGAGCTTCGACGGCACCCTGGCCGGCACCCTCACCGTGACCGCCGGCTGCGGCGGCATGGGCGGCGCGCAGCCGCTGTCCGTCACCCTCAACGGCGGTGCCTGCCTCATCATCGACGTCGACCGCACCCGGCTCGAGCGCCGCAAGTCCAAGCGCTACCTCGACGAGGTCGTCACCGACCTCGACACCGCCCTCGCGCAGGTCATCGAGGCGAAGAGGAACCGGCAGGCGCTGTCCGTCGGGCTCGTCGGCAACGCCGCGGAGATCCTCCCGGCGCTCCTCGACCGTCCCGAGGCCGCCGAGGTCGACATCGTCACCGACCAGACCTCGGCCCACGACCCGCTGTCCTACCTGCCTCTGGGCGTGGCCCTCGAGGACTGGCAGACGGAGGCGGACGAGGACGCGGAGAAGTTCACCCTGCGCGCCGAGGAGTCGATGGCCAAGCACGTCGCTGCGATGGTCGGCTTCCAGGACCGCGGGGTCGAGGTGTTCGACTACGGCAACTCGATCCGCGACGAGGCCCGCAAGGCCGGCTACGAGCGCGCCTTCGAGTTCCCCGGCTTCGTCCCGGCCTACATCCGACCGCTGTTCTGCGAGGGCATGGGTCCGTTCCGCTGGGTCGCGCTGTCCGGCGACCCCAAGGACATCGAGGTCACCGACGCCGCGCTCAAGGAGCTGTTCCCGGAGAACGAGTCGCTCCGCACCTGGCTCGACGCGGCTGCCGAATTCGTCGAGTTCGAGGGCCTGCCGGCACGCATCTGCTGGCTCGGCTACAAGGAGCGCCACCAGGCCGGCCTCCTCTTCAACCGGCTCGTCGCCGAGGGCAAGGTGTCGGCACCCATCGTCATCGGCCGCGACCACCTGGACTCCGGCTCCGTCGCCAGCCCCTACCGGGAGACCGAGGGGATGCGCGACGGCACCGACGCGGTCGCCGACTGGCCGCTGCTCAACGCCCTCGTCAACACCTCCTCGGGTGCGACCTGGGTGTCGATCCACCATGGCGGAGGCGTGGGCATGGGCCGTTCGATCCACGCCGGCCAGGTGTCCGTGGCCGACGGCACCGAGCTCGCCGCGCAGAAGCTCGCGCGCCTGCTCACCAACGACCCCGGCATGGGCGTGCTGCGCCACGTCGACGCCGGCTACGAGCGCGCCGCCGAGGTCGCCGGTGAGCGCGGCATCCGCGTCCCCATGGTCGAGGAGCTCGACCGCCGCGACGAGGAGTCCGCCCAGGATTGAGGTCCTGAGGCCCTGAGGGGCTGAGGTCATGAGGGCCTGAGGCACTGAGGCACTGAGGTCATGAGGGCCTGAGACCGTGAGGTCATGAGGCCCGGTGCCCGCGAACTGCGCGGTATCCCGAACCGAGCGCATCATTGCGCGTCGATTTCGGGATACCGCGCAGTTCGATTCCCGGCTCCGCTCCGTGTGACTCCGCTCCGTGACGCCCTGCGACCGAATGTGACGCCGGATGACCGGTTTATGACGCTGGACGTCCCGGAGCCACGGCATCGCCGTCAGCCCGTGTGATGGTCTGCCCATGACAGCAGATTCCCGAGTCACCGCCACCGGTGCGTCGAGCGGCCCCGGCCGCGCCCCTGCCACGCCTGCCATCGACATCAAGAAGCAGCGGCGCTCGATGCTCGCGTCCGTCACCGGCCAGCTCCTCGAGTGGTACGAGTGGAGTGCGTACGCGGTGTTCGCCCCGTTCATCGCCGGCGCCCTGTTCAACCCGCAGAACCAGGTCTCCGCACTGCTCTCGACCTTCGGCGTGTTCGCGATCGGCTTCCTGTTCCGGCCGCTCGGCGGCGTCGTGTTCGGGAGGATCGCCGACAAGCGCGGCCGCCGCTTCGTCCTCGTCACCACCATGCTCATGATGGCCGGCGGCTCGGTGATGATCGGCCTGCTCCCGACCTTCGAATCGATCGGCATCCTCGCCTCCGCGCTCCTGCTGCTCGCCCGCGTGGTCCAGGGCTTCGCCCACGGAGGCGAGTCCGCGACCGCGAACTCCTACATCGCGGAGATCGCCCCGGCCCACCGCCGCGGGCTCTGGGGCTCGACGGTGTTCATGACGATCTTCGGCGGCGCGATCATCGCGTTCGTCATCGGCGGCATCATCACCGGCACCCTCTCCGAGCCCGACGTCCAGTCCTGGGGCTGGCGCATCCCGTTCCTGCTCGGCGCAGTGCTCGCGGTCGTCGCCCTGTGGCTGCGCGTCGGCATGGTCGAGTCGCAGGTGTTCCAGGCCGACGAGGCCACTCCCGTCATCGAGGACCCGGCCGCCGCCCGCACCGCCGCCGAGGCGCCCGCCGCCACCCCGCGCGAGGGCGCCTCGCCCCAGGGCACCCCGCGCGAGGGCGCCTCGCCCCAGGGCACCTCGGCGACGGCCGCTCCCGCGACCGACTCCGGCACCGGCTCCGGGACCGGCTCGCTCCACCGCGGCCTCGGCGTCGAGTCCTTCACGGAGAAGACCCTCGCCCCGCTCAGCCGGCCGCTGTCGATCGTGCTGATCTTCTTCCTCGTCTCCGGCGTCGCGGCGAGCAACTACACGTGGACCTCCTACGTCTCGACCTACGCGATCAGCCAGGAGGGCATGGACCCGTCCGGCGCCTACTGGTCGCTCGTCGCCGCACTCGTCGTCGGCCTGGCCGCCCTCCCGTTCTGGGGTGCGGTGTCCGACCGGGTGGGCCGCCGCCCGGTGCTGCTGATCTTCGCGATCGGCGTCATCGTCACGCAGTTCCCGCTCATGGCCTTCATCGACGACCGCCCGTGGACCCTGTTCGTCGCGACCTCGATCGGCCTGTTCGTGCTGTCCGCCGGTGCCAGCCTGCTCGCCTGCGTCATGGCCGAGACCTTCCCCACCCACGCGCGCACCGCGAGCATCGGCCTGGCCTACTCGCTCGCCACCGCGGTGTTCGGCGGCACCACGCCCTACGTCAACCAGCTCGCCGTGTCCCAGGGCGTGCCGTGGGCGGCCAACGCGTTCATCCTGTTCGCCGCCGCGCTCGCCCTGTGGGCGGTCACCCGCCTGCCCGAGCGCCGGGCCATCGACCTGACGATCGTCCGCTGAGCCGAGGGTCCACGGGATGGGAAAGACGATGGGAGAGACCGCGCCGAAGACTGGGGACAGCGCAGAACGTGTGGAAGGAGCAGAACGCGTGGCAGCAGCCGAGCAGTTGGATGTGAACCCGGTGGAAACCGCGGACGTGTCCGTGGCCGAACCGGGGGACGCGACCGGGAGGAGCGCCCGGGTCGAATCCGCGGGCCAGGTGTGGAACACCGAGCTCACCCCGCTGTCCTTCCTGCGCCGCTCCGCCGACGTCTTCCCGCACAAGCGCGCACTCGTCTACGGGTCGGAATCGCTGACCTACGCGGAGTTCGCCGCGGCCGTCGAGCAGCGGGCGCACGCCCTGCGCGCCGCCGGGGTCGAACCCAGTGACCGCGTCGCCTACCTCGTGCCGAATCTGCCGGAGATGCTCATCGCGCAGTTCGCGGTGCCGCTGGCCGGTGCCGTGCTCGTGTCGATCAACACCCGGCTCGCCGCCGAGGAGGTCCGCTACATCTGCGACCACAGCCAGGCGCGACTCCTCGTCGTCGACGCCGAGCTCTGGCCGACGGTCGCCCCGGTGGCCGACGCCCTCGACACCGTCGAGCGGATCGTCGTCGCCGAGGACCCGCTGCTCGCCGCCGGAACCGCCGCAGATGCGAGCGAGGAGGACACGGCAGGCGAGGCGGCGGATGACGCGGCCCGCACCTCGGGCACGGATGCCGGGCCGGCGGGCACCTCGGGCACGGATGACGCGGCCGAGGCGCTCGCCCACCCGGCGACCACCTCCCTGGCCGAGTTCCTCGCCGGGGCGGACGCACACACCGCGGACCTGCCGTGGACGGTAGCCGACGAGAACGCGACGCTGTCGATCAACTACACCTCCGGCACCACGGGCCAGCCCAAGGGTGTGATGTACACCCACCGCGGTGCCTACCTCAACGCGATGAGCGAGATCATCCACTCCCGCCACGACCACGCGAGCGTCTACCTGTGGACGCTGCCGATGTTCCACTGCAACGGCTGGTGCACGGGCTGGGCGGTGGCGGCCGCCGGCGGCACCCAGGTGTGCCTGCGCGAGGTCCGCGCCGAGGTGATCTGGGGGCTCATCGACCGCGAGGGCGTCACCCACCTCAACGGGGCGCCGACGGTGATGACGACGCTCGTCAACGCCCCCGAGGCGCACCCGCTCGACCGCACGATCGTCGCCACGGTGGCCGGCGCGCCCCCGAGCCCGACGATCATCTGGCAGCTCGAGGAGCTCGGCTTCCGGATCGTCCACGTGTACGGCCTGACCGAGACCTACGGCCCGCACACCGTGTGCGAATGGCAGGACGAGTGGGACGGCTACGATCGGCGGTCCCGGGCGCGCGTGCAGTCGCGGCAGGGCGTGGGGATGCTCCACACCGACCCGATCCGCGTGGTCGCCGTGGGCGGCGGGGACGAGCTCACCGACGTGCCGGCCGACGGGCGGACGATCGGTGAGATCGTCATGCGCGGCAACAACGTCATGAAGGGCTACTTCCGCAACCCGGAGGCGACCGCGAAGGCGTTCGCCGGCGGCTGGTTCCACTCCGGGGACCTCGGGGTCATGCACCCGGACGGGTACATCGAGCTGCGCGACCGGGCGAAGGACATCATCGTGTCCGGCGGGGAGAACATCTCCACCGTCGAGGTCGAGCAGGCGATCGTCGCGCACGAGTCCGTGCTCGAGGCCGCGGTCATCGGGGTGCCCGACGAGAAGTGGGGCGAGCGGCCCAAGGCATACGTCGTGCTGCGTGCGGGTGAGGAGCTCGGGGCCGAGGAGCTGCTCGACCACGTGCGCTCTCTGCTCGCACGGTACAAGACGCCGCGGGAGGTCGAGTTCGTCGACGCGCTCGCGAAGTCCTCGACCGGCAAGATCCAGAAGTTCGAGCTCCGCGAGGCCGCCTGGGCCGGCCACGCCAGCCGCATCCAGGGCTGAGGCCAGTCGTCCCCGTCCGAAGTGCAATTTCTGAAGGTTCCTGAGAGCGGATCCGCGAATATTCGCAAGGTGTGACCGGTGTGTGGTGCACTGCGGCTGCCGGGTGCGGTCGCATACTGCGCGGTATCCGAAGAGCGACGCACAATTGCGCGCTCGGTTCGGGATACCGCGCAGTCGGGCGCCGGGGGTGCCGGGCGCCGGGTGCCGGGTGCCGGGTGCCGAGTCGTCAACCGGCACCCGGTGCGCCGCTGTTCAGGCCTCGCGGAGCCCGAGGGGGCGTGCCGGGTCGTCGGCGAACAGGCGCCAGCGGTCGATGAAGGGATGCGTGTCCGTGCGCGAGGTGTAGTCGAAGACCCGCACCGGGTGGGAGTCGTCCCAGGCCGGCCAGCCCGGGTCGCCGCTCGCGGCGAAGCGCACCCACGCCTGCCGCATCTCCGCGCCGAGGTGCCGGTCGCCGTCGTGCGGACGCGGATGGGTGACGGCGGCGAAGCTGCCGTCGAAGTTCCCGAACAGCGGCGCGATGTCCGCGGCGTGCGCCGCTCCGATCCCGCCGTCGGGCCGTGCGGCGAACACGTAGACGAAGGTCCGACCGCCGGAGTCCGTATGGGCCTGGGCGGTATCGAGGGTCGGCACGGTGAACATGCGGTCGGTCTGCACCGCCTCGAACAGGGTGTCCGGGGACGGGCCCTCCGCCGCAGGCACGCCCGGTTCGGCGCTCGCGTCCGCAGGCGGTTCGGCAGCCGCACCCTCACCCGCACCCGCACCTGAACCCGCCCCCGGACCCGCACCGACACCCGCACCTGCGCCGGATTCCGCTCCTGCCCCGCCCAGCAGCGCGGTGTATTCCTCGCCCCGACCCGCCGGTCCGACGAGCGCGACCCGCTGGGCGGCGCGCGCCTCGGACGCGGGGGCGGAGCCCGCGGTGAAGAATCGGAACTCCTCGGCGGTCTGCCCGATGAGAACCTCGATCCCGGCGGCCGCGCCGGCGCGCAGCGCCTCCCACGGATCCGTGGGCACCACCTCACCGTCGACGACCGGGCACAGCGGCGGTGCGAAGGTCACCGCGAGCCCCCAGCGTGCGGCGTGGCGGGTCTGCCTCCGCACGAACCGAGCCATGAGGTCGGTGCACTCCGCCGGTGATAGCGCGGCGAATCCGGCAGCCGTCGGCTCCACCCCGGCGAACCCGGCGAACTCCGCGGTCACCTCGGTGGCGAGGCCGGTGTCGAGGACCATGGCCGGCGGGCTCTGGAGCACCGCGCGGGCGAACAGGCCGCGCGCGGCGGGCATGGTGAGGAGCATGTGGATCGACCCGGCGCCCGCGGACTCGCCGAACACCGTGACGCGCGCCGGATCCCCGCCGAACGCCGCGATGTTCTCCCGCACCCATTCGAGTGCCGCGACCTGGTCGAGCAGGCCGCGGTTCGCCGGGGCGTCGGGGAAGTGCGCGAACCCCTCGATCCCCAGCCGGTAGTTGAGGGTGACGACGACCGCGCCGGCCCGGGCGAGACGCGAGCCCTCGTAGGCGGGGTGGGCGGAGGAGCCGTCGACATAGGCGCCGCCGTGGATCCACACGAGCACCGGCAGGCCGGGACCCGCATTGGCGCCCGCGGCTCCCGTCGCCGAGGCACCCGCCGCTCTCGACACCGAGGCGCCCGCCGCTCTCGACACCGAGGCACCCGCGGCTTCCGTCGCCGAAGCACCCGCTCTGCCTGACGCGGTGCCCTCCGCCCTGGCCTCCGAGGCGACCGCGCCCGCCACCTCTGCATCCGGGGTCGCCTCTGCCGCCGACTCCGCTCCCGGCAGCTCCGGCGTCCAGATGTTCAGGGTCAGCCAGTCCTCACCGTCCCGGTGCGGTGCGACCGCGGCGGGCCCCAGTGTGCTGAAGCGCGGCGGCGGCGGGCCGAACTCCGAGGTGTCGAGCACCCCGTCCCACCGGGGCACGGACTGCGGCGCGGCGAACCGCAGGTCCCCGACCGGCGGAAGCGCGTAGGGGATGCCGAGGAACTGCGAGCACCCTGATGCGGCGCGGCCGCGGACGGGGCCCGCAGGCGGTGTGACGAGCGGTGCAGAGGTGCGGGACGCATCGGCGGGTTCGATCATGCTCGCACGCTACCAGGAGAAACATTCGCGGCTGAGACCGGGATCACATCGATCCATAACAGTTCAGACCATAATGATCAGAACTGGCAATCGGTAGGAGCCGATGAGTAGTGTGCATGTACACTCCTTGTGTATATCCGGGGAATCAGCAGTCTTCCCCCAACCGTCCTCCGCGTCCACGCGCGGTGAGCGCCCCGGGTCGTTTCGCGCACCAGAGGAAGGGACTCCGATGTCCTCCATGTCCAACCGTCGTCCTCGCCGCTCGCTCCGTCGCGGAGCCGCCGGCATCTCACTCGCACTGGCGGTCGCGCTGGCCCCCGGCGCCGTGCCCACCATCCTCATGGCCCCCGCGTCCGCCGCCGTCAGCGCCGACGGGCAGACCCAGATCGGTGTGCCGGAGTACCGTGCGGCCGGCAACGATATGGTCGACAAGCTCTATGCCGGCGCCGACGCCGGAGTCCCGCGCCCCGGGAACATGGACATCTGGCCCACCGACGACATCAACCAGAGCCTCAACATCCAGACCCAGTCGAACCAGCAGTCCTGCGCCGTGACGATGATGGGCCAGTCCCAGGGCTTCCCCATGCGGGCCGACGGCGTCTACGCCGATGTTTACCGCAATTTCGCGCAGACGACTCCGCTGGTCACGCGCAACTTCTACGATCAGCGTCCGCACTTCGACAACGGCTACATGCTCACCCGCCCCGCCACGGATGCCGATTCGGAGGACAGCCTCACCACCTCCGGTCGCGTGCAGGTCACCAGCGCCGATGCCGGTTACCTCACCCTCGCCATGGACGGCTGGGGCAACAAGATCGGCGTCTCCTCGCCGAACAACATCATGCAGCACTCCCGCCTGCGCCTGGCGACCAAGGAGCCGATCGAGAACTTCCGACTCGTCCTCCGGATGGACAAGCACGCGAAGGTCGACACGCGCATCACCACCATGGGCAACTGGAACGGCTGGTGGGCGCCGGGCTACACGCAGGCTCCCTCCAGCAACTTCACCATCACCTACGAGACCGATGCGGACGGCCTCACCTACGCCGTCATCGAAGCCGACGAGGTGCCGGCCGAGTCGTGGGCCACCGTCACCTTCCGCGGCGAGGTCCTCGCAGATGACTTCGCCGAGGGCGGCCAGCTCTACTCGTGGTCGGCCGCGACTGCGGACTTCTCCACCCTCCAGTGCGAGGCGCCGCTGCCCCAGTGGGACAAGCAGACCGTGCGCCCGGGCGACTCGGTGACCGTCGAGAACACCGGGGACGCCATCCCGCAGGGCACTCAGCCGGATGCGACCACCGCCGTCGCGACCCCGCCCGAAGGCTGGGGCGAGATCGCGATCGACGCCGAGACCGGAGTGCTCACCGCCGAGGTCCCCGGCGACGCGGCCCCCGGCGACTACACCTTCCCCGTCGAGATGACCTACGGCGACGGCACCACGAAGACCGTCGAGGTCACCATCACCGTGCTCCCGATGCCGACCTACGAGGACACCACCGTCCAGCAGGGCGAGGAGAAGACCGTCCCCGTACCCGTCGACCAGAGCGGTGAGCCGCTGCCCGAGGGCACGGAGTTCGCCCCCGGTGAGGGCGGCCCGGACTGGGCGACCGTGAACGAGGACGGCACCATCACTGTCAATCCCGGATACGACGTCCCCGAGGGCGAGTACACCGTGCCCGTCGTCGTCACCCGCCCCGACGGCTCGACCGAGAACGTCGAGGCGAAGGTCACCGTGGAGAACCCGAACGATCCGGCCTACGAGACCGAGACGGTCGATCAGGGTGAGACGGTCACCGTCCCCGCGCCGACGAACCCGGACGGCTCGTCACTGCCGGAGGGCTCGGAGTTCGCTCCGGGTGACGACGTGCCGGACTGGGTGACGGTGAATGAGGACGGCACGCTGACCGTGTCCCCGGGCACGGAGGTGACCCCGGGCGGGCACACCTTCCCGGTGGTTGTGACCTACCCGGACGGCTCGGAGGAGACGATCCAGGTCACGGTGGTCGTCAACAACCCGAACGATCCGGCCTACGAGACCGGCATCGTCGATCAGGGTGAGACGATCACCATCCCGACCCCGGAGAACCCGGACGGCTCCGCGCTGCCCGAGGGCACCGAGTTCGCCCCCGGCGAGGACGTGCCGGACTGGGTGACGGTGAACGAGGACGGCACGCTGACCGTGTCCCCGGGCGCGAATGTGACCCCGGGCGGGCACACCTTCCCGGTGGTTGTGACCTACCCGGACGGAACCTCCGAGACGATCGACGTCACGGTGGTCGTCAACAACCCGAACGATCCGGCTTTCGAGACCGGCATCGTCGATCAGGGCGAGACGATCACGATCCCGGCCCCGACCAACCCGGACGGATCCGCGCTGCCCGAGGGCTCCGAGTTCGCCCCGGGTGACGACACGCCGGACTGGGTGACGGTGAATGAGGACGGCACGTTGACCGTGTCCCCGGGTGCCGATGTGACCCCGGGCGGGCACACCTTCCCGATCGTCGTGACCTACCCGGACGGCTCGGAGGAGACGATCCAGGTCACCGTGGTCGTCAACAACCCGAACGATCCGGCCTACGAGACCGGCATCGTCGATCAGGGCGAGACGATCACCATCCCGACCCCGACCAACCCGGACGGATCCGCGCTGCCCGGAGGCTCTGAGTACGCCCCGGGTGACGACACGCCGGACTGGGTGACGGTGAATGAGGACGGCACGCTGACTGTGTCCCCGGGCGCCGATGTGACCCCGGGCGGGCACACCTTCCCCGTCGTGGTGACCTACCCGGACGGAACCTCCGAGACGATCCAGGTCACCGTGGTCGTCAACAACCCGAACACTCCGATCTACGAGGACGGCGAGGTCGACCAGGGTGAGACGATCACCATCCCGACCCCGGAGAACCCGGACGGCTCACCGCTGCCCGAGGGCACCGAGTTCGCCCCCGGCGACGACACGCCGGACTGGGTCACGGTGAACGAGGACGGCACGATCACGGTGTCCCCGGATGAGTCGGTGACCCCGGGTGACCACACCTTCCCGGTCGTGGTGACCTACCCGGACGGCTCCGAGGAGACGGTCGACGTCACTGTCACCGTGAACAACCCGAACGATCCGGTCTACGAGAACGGTGAGGTCGAGCAGGGTGAGACGATCACCATCCCGACCCCGACCAACCCGGACGGCTCACCGCTGCCCGAGGGCACCGAGTTCGCCCCCGGCGACGACACGCCGGACTGGGTCACGGTGAACGAGGACGGCACGCTGACCGTGTCCCCGGGCACCGACGTGGAGCCCGGCGAACACACCTTCCCGGTCGTCGTGACCTACCCGGACGGCTCCTCCGAGACCATCGAGGTCACCGTCACGGTCACCGAACCCGGCGACAACGGCACCGGACCCGGTGACGACGACAACGGCTCCGACGACTCGAACCCGGGCGACGGCCCCTCGGACGAGCCCGGCCCCAAGCCCGGTGACGACGGCGACGACGCGCCGAACCAGGACCCGGGTGACCGGGACCAGGGTGACCGGGACGACAGTCCGCTGCCGCGCACCGGAGTCGACGTCGCTGCGACGATCGCCGCCGCGGTGCTCCTGCTCGGACTCGGCGCGGGCCTGATCCTGCGCGCCCGCCGCCGCAGCTGACACCCGGCTCGCCGGAAACCCGGCGGACCCGACACCGCGCCCGCGCCGACACCACGTCGGCGCGGGCGCGGTCCGTTGCGGCCGCCGGGCCCGGTGGACCCTGTGAACCGCGCGCCGGGCACCCAGCGCCCGGATCCCTCCCGCCTCCGCCGGACGAAGTCCGAGATCTCGGACATTCCGTTCTGCGGGGGCGCTGTCGTCCGCACGCGGGTGCGCGACACTGAGGTGTGCGGGTCGAGGAGGATCCGCACCCGTCGACCCGACAGGAGGCGCCCGTGACCCTGCTCATCACCGCGATCCCGGAACTCGTGACGAACGATCCCGAGGCGCCCGACCTCCTCGGCGTCATCGAAGACGCGGCCCTGCTCGTCGAGGACGGCACCGTCGCCTGGGTCGGCCCCGAATCCGAGCTCCCCGCCGAGGTGCGCGCCCGGGCGCAGGAGACCGTGGAGGCCCGCGGCGCCGTGATCCCCGGCTTCGTCGACAGCCACAACCACCTCGTGTTCGCCGGCGACCGCTCCGCGGAGTTCGCCGCCCGGATGGCCGGCGAGTCCTACTCCGCCGGCGGCATCCGCACCACCGTCGCCGCCACCCGCGCCGCCTCCGAGGCCGAGCTCGAGGCCAACCTCGTCCACCTCGTGGAGCAGGCCGAGCGCTCCGGCACCACGACCTTCGAGATCAAGACCGGCTACGGCCTCACCACCGCCGACGAGATCCGCGGCCTCGAGATCATCCGCCGCCACACCGACGAGGCGACCCTGCTCGCCGCCCACGTCGTCCCGCCCGAGTTCGCCGACGACCCCGACGGCTACGTCGACCTCGTGATCGAGGAGATCATCCCCGCCGCGGCCGGCCTCGCGAAGTGGATCGACGTGTTCTGCGAGGAGGGCGCCTTCACCGAGGAGCAGACCGCACGCATCCTCGACGCCGGCGTCGCCCACGGGATGCACCCGCGGCTCCACGCCAACCAGCTCACCGCCGGCGGGGCGCTGCAGCTCGCCGCCGCCCATCGGTGCGCCTCGGCCGACCACGCGACCTTCGCCTCGGACGAGGACCTCGCGGCGCTGGCCGCCGCGGGCACCGTCGTCACCCTGCTGCCCGGCGTCGAGTTCTCCACCCGCCAGCCCTACCCGGACGCCCGCCGGTACCTCGCCGCCGGGGTCACGCTCGCGATCGCGAGCGACTGCAACCCCGGCTCGTGCTTCACGAGCAGCATCCCGTTCTGCATCGCACTCGCCGTGCGCGACATGCACTTCACCGTCGAGCAGGCCGTCTGGGCCGCCACCGCCGGAGGTGCGGCCGCCCTCGAACGCACCGACGTCGGCCGCCTCACCCCCGGGTCCCGGGCCGACCTGAGCATCCTCGACGCCCCGTCCTACCGCCACCTCGCCTACCGGCCCGGCGTGCAGCTCATCGCCGAGGTGCACCGCGCCGGTGAGCGGATCGCCGGCTCCCCGGTGAAGAACTCAGTTGAAAGGGCCACCCGATGACGCAGAATCCCGTCGACCTCGACCCGGACGGCCTGACCTTCGCGCAGGTCGTCGCCGTCGCCCGCCATGACGCGCCGGTCCGCGTGCCCGAGCAGGTGCGCGCGGCCGTCGCGGAGTCCCGCCGCGCGATCGAGGCGCTCGCCGACGCCCCGCGCCCCGTCTACGGGGTGTCCACCGGATTCGGCGCGCTCGCCCAGCGCCACATCCCCGCCGCCCTGCGCACCCAGCTCCAGAAATCCCTCATCCGCTCCCACGCGGCAGGCGTGGGCGACCCGGTGGAGCGCGAGGTCGTCCGAGCGCTCATGCTCCTGCGCGCCCGCACGCTCGCCACCGGGCGCACCGGGGTGCGCACCGAGGTGCTCGACACCTACGTCGCGATCCTCAACGCCGGCATCACCCCCGTCGTCCACGAGTACGGCTCGCTCGGCTGCTCGGGCGACCTCGCGCCGCTGTCGGCGTGTGCACTCGCCGCGATGGGCGAGGGCCCGGTGACGGTGCGGGACGCCGACGGCACGGAGCGCCGGACCACCGCCGCCGAGGCGCTCGCCGCCGCCGGCATCACCCCCGTCGTGCTCGCGGAGAAGGAGGGCCTCGCCCTCGTCAACGGCACCGACGGCATGCTCGGGATGCTCATCCTCGCGCTGTTCGACCTCGAGAACCTCCTCACCGCCGCCGACCTCACCGCCGCGATGAGCGTCGAGGCCCAGTACGGCACCGACCGGGTGTTCATGCCCGACCTCCACACCCCGCTGCGCCCGCACGAGGGGCAGGCGGCGAGCGCGGCGAACATGCTCACCGCGCTCGCGGACTCCGGGATCGTCGCCGGCCACAAGGACTCCACCCACCTCGTGCAGGACGCGTACTCGCTGCGCTGCTCCCCGCAGGTCACCGGGGCCGCCCGCGACACCGCAGCCTTCGCCGCGCAGACCGCCGCCCGCGAGCTCCGCGCCGCGATCGACAACCCCGTGGTGCTGCCCGACGGCGCCGTGTCCTCCAACGGCAACTTCCACGGCGCTCCGCTCGCCCACGCGCTCGACTTCCTCGCGATCGTCGCCGCCGACGTCGCATCGATCGCCGAGCGCCGCACCGACCGGTTCATGGACGTCGCCCGCAACCAGGGCCTGCCGCCGTTCCTCGCCGGGGACGCCGGGGTGGACTCCGGGCTGATGATCGCCCACTACACGCAGGCGGCGATCGTCAGCGAGATGAAGCGGCAGGCGACCCCGGCCTCCGTCGACTCGATCCCGTCCTCGGCGATGCAGGAGGACCACGTGTCGATGGGGTGGACGGCCGCCCGCAAGCTCCGCACCTCGGTGGTCAACCTCGCCCGAGTGCTCGGCATCGAGTACTACACCGCCGCCCGCGCGATCGACCTCCGCGCCGAGGCGCCCGGCCCGGTCACCGGCGCCCTCCTCGCCGAGCTGCGCCACGAGGTGCCCGGCCCCGGACCGGACCGCTTCCTGTCCCCGGAGCTCGCCGAGGCGATCGAGCGGGTGGCCGACGGGCGCGCCGTCGCGGCCGCGGAGACCGCGACCTCGCTCACGCATACGCTGGTGGACATCGACGGGACGGTGCTCGACGGCCGGACCGTCCCGACGGACTGAACCGAGCCGCCCGGCCGACGGGGGCCGGTGACCGGTCCGGCCTGCCGGTGGGATGATCGGCGGGCCGCACCGACGACGAGACGAGGAGCCCCATGCCCGAGGTGCCGGCCCTGCGACGATCCGTCGCGATCCTCCGCCACCTGGCCGGGTCCAACCGGCCGGTGAGCGCCGGGGCGCTCGTGCGCGCCCTCGAACTGCCGCGCTCGAGCGTCTACGAGCTGCTCGCCGTGCTCGAGGAGCTCGGCCTCGTCACGAAGTCCTCCACCGGCTACCTGCTCGGCGCCGGAGTGTCCGAGCTCGGCAGCGCCTACATGCGGACCAACCCGCTGCAGCGGATGGCGCAGCCGATCGTCCGCGAGCTCGCGGAGCAGACCGGCGCGACAGCCCAGCTCGCGGTGCTCCGGGGCTGGGAGACGGTGTACCTCGTCAAGGAGCAGGCGGTGCGCTCCGCGGCGGTCATCACCGCGACCGGGGTGCGCATGCCCGCCTACCTCACCGCCACCGGCCGGGCGATCATGTCCGCGCTGTCCGGACGCGAGGTCCTCGCCCTCCTCAGCGGCGAGGACGCGTTCGTCAACCGCACCGGGCGCGGGCCCACCTCGCTGCGGCAGCTCAACGAGCTCCTGCGCCGCACCCGGGAGCTCGGATACGCGGTGGAGCGCGGCGAGATCAGCACGGAGATCACCACCGTCGCCGCCCCGGTGTTCGACGTCCTCGACCGGCCGATCGCCGCCGTCGGTCTGTCGGTGCGCGCGGAGGAACCCGGAAGGCCGGGGGATACCGGAGGAGCGGGAGACACCGGAGAACCGCGGCGCACCGGGGGAGCGGACGGCCCGGCCGGGTCCGGTGGCGCGCGCACCGACGGCCGGGGCGCCTCGGTCGCGGAGATCGACATCGCCGGCGACATCGCCCCGCACGTCGTCCACGCAGCCGGCCGGCTCACTGCCAAGTTGCGCTGAGGCCGCCAAGCTGCGCTGAAGCCGACGGGCTGCGCTCAGTTCGCCAAGCTGCGCTGAGGCCGGCGGGCGGCGCTGAAAAGCCGGCGGGCCGTGCGGTGAGAACTCGGCCGCCGCGGCCCTGAGACCGACCTGAGCCCGCGCCTCGTCTTCGATAGGGTGGCGGGACCCTGACGAGGAGGAGCTCCCGGTGACAGACCCCCCCAACGCCCCCGCCGCATCCGCCGCCGCGGCACCCACGATCCACGCGAACCCGGAGGCCCGATCCTGGCGCACCGAGCACGCGCCGGAGGTCATCGACTTCCACCGCTCGATCCCCGGCTACGCCCCCACCCGGCTGATCGAGGTGCCCGCGCTCGCCACCGAGCTCGGCATCGCGCGCGTGCTCGTCAAGGAGGAGTCCGCCCGCTTCGGACTGCCCGCGTTCAAGATCCTCGGCGCCTCCTACGCCGCCTGCCGTGCGCTGTCCGCCCACCTCGGCTCACCCGAGGCCGCTCTGCCGATGGACGAGCTCCGCACCCGGCTCGCCGAGCGGGCGCCCATCGAGCTCGTCGCCGCCACCGACGGCAACCACGGCCGCGCCGTCGCCCACACCGCCCGGCTGCTCGGGCTGCCCGCGCATATCTTCCTCCCGGCCGACATCACCGCCGAGGCGAAGGCCGGGATCCGAGAGGAGGGTGCGGACGTCGACGAGCTCAGCGCCCCCTATGACGCGATCGTCGCCGCCGCGGCCGAGTACACCGACGCCGGGGAGGCCGCCGGTGAGGAGCGGCTGCTCATCCAGGACACCTCGTGGGAGGGCTACGAGGAGATCCCCCAGTGGATCGTCGACGGCTATTCGACGCTCCTGGTCGAGGCCGAGCAGCAGCTCGCCGAACAGGGGATCGAACGGGTCGACCTCGTGGCGATGCCGGTGGGCGTGGGCTCCTTCGCCGAGGCCGTCGTCCGCCGCTGCCGGACCGCCGACGGTGGGCTGCTCTCAGGCGGGACCGCTGCCGACACCCGTCGAGAGGTCAGTTCCCTTCGGAATCCCGCGGAGAACCGCAGCGAAGTGACCACTCGAGCGGAGGAGGCGCCTGTGCCGAGCGTGCTCAGCGTGGAGCCGACCGCCGCGCCGGGCCTCATCGCCTCGCTCGCGGCCGGTGAGCTCACCGCCGTGCCGACCGGGGCGACGATCATGGCCGGCCTCAACTGCGGCACCCCGTCCGCCGCGGCCTGGCCGGTGCTCCGCGCCGGGGTCGACGCCGCGGTCACCGTCGACGACGCCCAGGCTGCTCAGGCCGTCCGCGACCTCGAGGCGCACGGCGTCGACTCCGGGCCCTGCGGCGCCTCGACCCTGGCCGGGGTGCGCGCCTGGGCTGCCGAGCATCCGCTGCCCGCCGATGCCACCGTGCTGCTGCTGAGCACCGAGAGCCGCCGCGCGAATCCGCTCCCGGCAGGGATGGGAGGAGCGGTGCCGTGCCGCCACTGACCGGTGACCCACAGCCGGCCGGCGGCCCTCAACCCGGCGTCAGCCCGCAGCTGACCGGCACCGTGGAGCGGGTGCGCACCGGGGCCGTCACCGTCCAGCACTGGTCGGGCCGCGAGATCTCCACCGGTGCCCGCAAGACCCCGCACCCGGGTCCCGTGGTGCTCGGAGCGCTCGGCCTGAGAGGCGACGCGCAGGGCAACACGAAGGTCCACGGCGGTCCCGACAAAGCCGTGTGCTGCTACCCCGCGGAGCACTACCCGCGCTGGGCCGCCGATGGGATCGCGATCGGGGAGGACGGCTTCTTCGAGAACCTCACGGTGTCCGGTCTGCCGGAGGATGCGGTGCACCTCGGCGATGTCTTCGCCCTCGGCACCGCGCGCGTCCAGGTCACCCAGCCGCGCCGGCCCTGCACCACGGTGTCCGCACGCTGGGGCGATCGCGAGCTGCCGCGCCTCATGCAGTCCACCGGCCGCTGCGGCTACTACCTGCGGGTCCTCGAACCCGGTGCGGTGGGTCCCGGGGATGCGATGGTGCTGGAGGAGCGGCTGCCGGATTCGGTGTCCGTCGCCGAGGTCAACCGTGTGATGAACGTCGACCGGACCGACCGGAAGGGCATCGAAGGTCTCCTCGCCTCGCGCGAGCTCCCGGAGAAGTGGCGCACCCAGCTCACCCGGCGGCTGCACACCGGCACGGCCGAGGACGACTCCACCCGCCTCGGCGACTGACCCCCCGCCCACTCCGGGCCGCCCGTCTCGGCGACTGACCCCCCGCCCACTCCGGGGCCGTCCCTGCCGCCCGACGGCGGCCGTCTCCACCGCCCTGCCCCAGATGCAAGTGTTTCTCGAGATGACAACTGAACATCGCTCGTGCGTGGGCACTGGAGGTGGGATTCGATCGTGTCCTGCAGAAACACTCGTATCCGCGATCCGCGTGCGCGTTGCCGCCCGGCAGGGTGCAAGACGCCCTGCCGCGTAGAGTGGGGGCATGGCTCGGCAGTATTGGACGGAGGCCGCGCATCGCGGCGCATGGCGCGAGGTGCCCGAACCCCACGTGCCCGACCCCGCCGGCACTGCTGCCGCCGACCCCGCCTCCACCGATGCTTCCGCCGCCTGGCTGCGGGTGCGGACCACCGCCTCGGCGATCTCGAAGGGCACGGAGACCCTCGTCCACACCGGCTCCGTTCCGGACGCAGTCGCCGCGCTCATGCGTGCTCCGCACCAGCTCGGCGACTTCCCGTTCCCCGTGTCCTACGGCTACCTCGCCGTCGGAGTCGTCGACGAGGGTCCCGCGGAGTGGCTCGGCGCGCGCGTGTTCGGACTGCTGCCCCACCACAGCCACCATCTCGTCACCGCCGAGGACGTCCACCGGATCCCCGACGGCGTGAGCGACCGGCGTGCGCTGCTCGCCGGAGCGGCGGAGACCGGCATCAACATCCTGTGGCAGGAGCCGCCGCGCCTCGCGGACCGGGTCGCGGTCGTCGGCGCCGGGATGATCGGCGCCGCCACCGCGCTGCTCGCCGCGCAGATGCCGCTCGCCCGGCTCGAGGTCGTCGAGACCAACCCCGAGCGTCGCCGCCTGCTCACCGGGCTCGGCCTCACCGCCGTCCACTCCGACGAGGCGAGCGGCGACTGCGACATCGTCATCCACACCTCCGGCTCCGAGGCGGGACTCGCCCGGGCGCTCGCGCTCACCGGCGACGACGGCACGGTGGTCGAGGCCTCGTGGTACGGCACCCGCAGCCCGGCCGTGCCGCTCGGCGCGGACTTCCATGCCCGCCGGCTGTCGATCGTCGCGAGCCAGGTCGGGCAGGTCGCCGCCGGCCGCCGGCTGCGCCGCACCCGGGTGGAGCGGATGCGCGCCGCGCTCGCCGCCCTGGCCGACGAGCGGTTCGACGCACTCCTCACCGGCACCTCGCCGTGGCACGCGCTGCCGCAGGTGATGGAGGAGATCAGCGGGGACACCGCGCTCGCCGCCGCGACCCTCTGTCACGTCATCGACCACACCGCCCCGGAGCCGGAGGCGCCGACGGAGTCCGGCACCGCCCCGCACCCCGGCACCCCCCCCGGAGGCCGACACTGCCCCGCAGCCCGGCACCGACCCGGGAGCCCGCGACCGCCACTGATCCGGACCCACTGACCCCCGCACCCACTGAACCCCGCAGAGAGGACACCGGATGTTCAGCCTCACCGTGAACGACCACGTGATGATCGCCCACAGCCTGCCCGACGAGTTCTTCGGCCCCGCCCAGGGCGTCCACGGGGCGACCCTCACCGTGGACGCGACTTTCACCCGCGCCGAGCTCGACGCCCACTCCGTCGTCCTCGACATCGGGTATGCCTCACAGCTCCTCGACGAGGCGCTCGCCCCGCTGCGCTACGCGAACCTCGACACCCATCCCGACTTCGCCGGCCGCCTCTCCACCACCGAGGTCGTCGCCCGCTACATCGGCGACCGGCTGGCCGCGGGGCTGGCCGAGCAGCCCGACATCGGCATCACCGTGAGCATCGTCGAGAACCCCCGGGCGAGCGTGTCCTACACCGTGCCCGGCCGCACGTGACCGTTCACCTCCTCGAACCTGCGCTCGGCCGCGTGAGCGGCGGCCTGCGCTACAACGCGGCCATCGCCGAGGCGGCCGCGCCGCAGATCCTCCGGCACACCGTGCCCGGCGCCTGGCCCGAGCCCACCCCGGGGGACACCGCCGTGCTCGCCGGGATCGTCCGCGGGCTCGACGGGCCGGTGATCCTCGACGGCCTCATCGGCTGCAGCCTGCCGACGCCGCTCTCCGGCCCGATCGTGCAGCTCGTCCACGCCCCGCTCGGCAGGGCCGCCCCCACCGCGGGTCCCACGTCCGACTCCACCGCTGGCCCCGGCATCGCCCCCACCGCCGGCCCCACGGCCGACTCCACCGCCGCCGGCCCCGGCACCGACCCCAGTGGCGACCCCAGCCACGTCCCCACGGCACGCGACCGCGAGCGCGCCGCGCTCGAATCCGCCGCGGCCGTGGTCACGACGAGCCGCTTCGCCGCCCGTGAGCTGGCCGAGCTCTACGGGGTGCGGGCGCACGCGATCCCGCCGGGCGCCGCACCTCGGCCGGTCTCCGCCGGAGGCGACGGCGGAGATCTCATCTGCGTCGCCTCGATCGAGGAGAACAAGAACCAGCTCCTCCTCGCCGAGGCACTTGCCGCCCTCGCCGCGTCCGGCACCACCGCCTGGCACGCGACCTTCGCCGGGCCTATCACCGACCCCGCCTACGGCGCCCGACTGCGCGCCGCCCTCGCCGCACTGCCTGCCGGCAGCGTCGAGCTGCCCGGCGAGCTCGACGAGCCCGCCCTCGCGGACCTCTACCATGCGTCCGACCTGCTCCTCCTGCCCTCGCGCCGCGAGGCCTTCGGGATGGTCGTGAGCGAGGCGGCCGCTGCCGGGATCCCCGCGTTCGTCACCGCCGGCACTGGCTCCGAGGAGGCACTCGCCGCCGGCCGCGCGCTCCCTCCCGAACCGGCCGCCTGGGCCGACGCGCTGCGCGACTGGCTCACCGACCCCGCCCACCGTGCGGCCCTCCGCCAGGAGGCGCTGCAGCGCCGCGCAGGCCTGCCGACCTGGGACGATGCCGCCGCTGAGCTCCTCGACCTGGTGCAGGGCCTGCGATGAGCACGTCGCCCTCACCCACCACCATGACCCCGAGCGAAGGACGCCGATGACCGCCGCCGACCACGACTGGCTCGACCTGCGAGCCCCCTTCGACGACGCCGCCCGCGAGCACTCGCTCGCCCTCCTCGACCAGGCCGTCGAGGCGCTCGCCGGCACCGCGGAGGCGGAGCCGCTCACCGTCATCGACATCGGCGCCGGCACCGGGAACTCCGCCCGCTGGTTCGACCGCGCCCTGCGCCCCCGGCTGCCCGGGCGGGAGCTGCGCTGGATCCTCCTCGACGCGGACGCCGCATCGCTCCGGGTCGCCTCCCGCTCGATGCCCGACGCGACCACGGCGACCGCCCCGATCACCGAACTGCCCGCCATCGCCGCCGAGCACCTGCCCGGGGCCACCGCCGCCCATGAGTCCGACGGCGCCGCCGCTGAGCACGCGCCGGGTCCGCCGGCCCCCGCCCGCCTGCTCATCACCTGCAGCGCGGTGCTCGACGTCCTCGCCCCGGCCGATGTCGAGGCGGTCGTCGACACGCTCACCCGGTTCTCCGGCCTCGGGCTGTTCCTGCTGAGCATCACCGAGCACTGGCCCCTCGATCCGCCGGACCGGCGCGACGCGCTCATCGAGCACGCCTTCTCCGAGCACCAGGCGCGCGAGGGCCGGCTCGGCGATGCCGGCGGGGCCGTGCTCGCAGCCGCCGCGCGCCGCGCCGGAGCCCGCGTGATGACGGGCGACAGCCCCTGGGACCTGCAGGGACCGCGCGATCGCGAGTTCCTCACCCGTTTCCTCTCCGAACGCATCGACGCGGTCATCGAAGAGGATCCGGAGCTGCGCCCGATCGCCGCGGCCTGGCTCGCCGACAGGCTCGAGCAGGCCGGGACGGATCTCCGCGTCGCCGTCGAGCACCTCGACGTCCTCGTCGACGCCCGCGGCTGAGAAGCCGGTGTGCGCAGCGACCCCGAGGTGCCCAGCGGGTCCGAGGTTCCCGCCGGACCCGGGGTGCGCAGTGAACCCGAGGCGCTCAACGGATCCCGTGTGCCCAGCAGGACTTCCTGGCTGCGGCGGGTGCTCATGCTCGCCGTCACCGCAGTTCTCCTCGTGCTCACCGCGCGGCTCGTCGGCACCGAGGCGCTCCTCGCCGGCTGGGACGTCCTCACCCCGACGACCATCGCCGCGGCGCTCGGCTGCGGGCTCCTCGTCACGCTCGCACAGGCACTGCGCTGGACGCTGCTCGCCCGGGAGAAGGGCATCCCCATGCGGTATGCGCGGGCCGTGGCGGACTGCTGGTCCTCGAGCCTGGGGAACATGGTGCTGCCCGGCGGCATCGCCGGTGACGCGGCGCGGGTGGCGGTCTACCGCGGTGCCGGCGACCGGCGCTGGTGGTCGCCGGCGGCCGCGCTCGGAGCGGAGCGGCTGACCTCGACGACCCTGCTCCTCTCCCTCTCCGCCGTGATCCTCGCCGGCATCTCAGCTCGGTTGGCGGTGATCGCCGGAGCGGTCGCGGTCCTCGCGCTGGCCGCCGCGCTCGCCTGCATGCGCGGGATGGCCGCACGCACCGCGGTGCTCGTGTGGGGTGCGGCCGCGGTGGGCGTCGGCGCGCTGCTGGGCCTCTATCTCATCGGGATGGCGGTGCTCGGCGGACCGGTGGCGCCGAGCGCGGCAGCGGTGGGGCTCGCCTCGATGAGCGTGCCGCTGGGAGTCGGCGGTTGGGGAGTGCGGGAGATCAGCGTCGGCGTCCTCGCCGGCGAGCTCGCGGTGACGGCTGAGTGGGCGGTCACCGCGGCGACCGCCTTCGGGCTGCTCGCGACGACCTCCACCCTCCCGGGCGCGGTGGCCCTCCTGCCCGCAGCCCTCAGGCGCCGTCGGACGGGCGCGCCGGCCGTTCGGCCGAGTGTGCCTGCGCCGCATCGCTGAGGACGAACTCGGTGCACACGTCCTCGCCGAAGGTGTAGCGGCGGAACGGGGTGCGCATCGCCTGGGCCATGACGGGCGAACCGTGGAACCGGATCCCGGGCACCCCGTCGCCGATCAGCACCGGGGCGGAGGTGAGGAAGATCCGGTCGAGGACCCCGGCGGCGAGGAAGTCCGAGACGGTGCGGCCCCCGCCTTCGACGAGGATCGAACCGGCCACCCGCTTCCGGACGAGCGCGATCACCGCCGCCGGGTCGACGGGCTCGCCGTCCGCGGAGTGCGGGAGGCGCGCGACCTCGACGTGATCTCCGATCCCGGCGGGCACCTCGACGTCGGGGCCGACGAGCCACAGGGTCGGGGCGTCGGGGGAGCGGAGCACGGCGCTCCCGGCGGGGATGCGCGCGTGCGGGTCGAGGAGCACCCGCAGCGGGTTCGTCCCGGCGACAGCGCGGACGGTGAGCTGCGGGTCGTCGGCGACGACGGTGCCGGCCCCGACGACGACGGCGTCGACGGCCGCCCGCAGCCGGTGGAGGTGGGCGCGGTCGGCCTCGCCGGACACGAACTCCGCGTCCCCGCCGCGTGCGGCGATGAACCCGTCGGCGCTCTGCGCGAGCTGCGCGACGACCTCGCTGTGCGCGGCGAGCGTGGCGTAGACCGGCAGGTTCTCCGCGTCGTCGCCCACCGGCTGCCCGGACAGGGAGTCGTGGCGCATGCGGCTGCGCTTGGTCTGCAGATAGCGGACGTTCTCCGGCCGGTCGGGCACCTGGAGAGCCAGGCGCTCCGGCACCTCGACGCCGAGCCGGGCGAGCGCCTCGGCCTTGGTCGGGTTCGAGGACAGGAGCCGGATCCGCGGGCATCCGAGCTCGTGGAGGATCGCAGCCGCCGCCCGGTAGTCGCGGGCGTCATCGGGCAGGCCGAGCGCGCGGTTGGCGTCGACGGTGTCGAGCCCGTCGTCCTGGAGCGCATAGGCGCGGAGTTTCGCGGCGAGCCCGATGCCGCGGCCCTCGTGGCCGCGCAGGTAGAGGAGGATCCCGGTGCCGGCGGCGGCGATCGCCTGGAGAGCGGCCTCGAGCTGGTCGCCGCAGTCGCAGCGGTGCGAGCCGAGCGCGTCGCCGGTCAGGCACTCGCTGTGGAGGCGGACGAGCGGCGCCTCGACGGTACCCGGGTCGCCGCGGTACATCGCCACGTGCGTGACGCCCTCACTCGTGTAGGCGCGGGTGGTGAACACACCGTGGGCGGTGGGCAGGGATGTCTCCGCTTCGAGGACGAGCGCGGGCAGGTCGTTCCGCGTCGCGCTCGGGCTCGCGTTCGGCCCGTCGTCGGGCAGGGGCAGTGAGGACATGATCACAGTCTACGGGGGTCTCGCGGCTCGGGTGCCGACAAGGTGCCTGGGCTTTCTGCGCCGTGCCGCTCGAGCCACATGATGTCCCGGCCGAACGACCAGCCGAGAGCCGTCAGCGCCGCCCCCGCGCACAGCACGCCGAGGATCGGGAACGCGAGCGCGGGTGGGGAGCCGGCCGCGAGCAGGAGGACACCCTGGGACGCGGCGACGACCTTGCGGGCGCGAGACGGTGGGAGCGGTCGCCGCCACGCCGGGCGGAGCAGGGTGACCCCGCGGAACCCGTAGAACAGGAGACCGGGGAGCGCGCACCACCAGCCCCACAGCGGGACGAGGCCGAGTGCCAGGACGAGGACGACGAGGGCGTCGACGGACTCGTCGTAGGCGGCACCGGCGTCGGTGCAGCCGGGATCGCTCGAGCGGGCGTTCCGGGCCACCTTCCCGTCGACCGCATCGAGGACGAGCCCGAGCGCGGCGATCGTGACCGCCGCCCACCCGAATCCGGTGCCGCCCACGATCAGGGCGGTGAAGACGAGGAGGAGGCCGAGGCGGACGGTGGTGATGTCGTCGGCCCGGCCCCACGGCTCGCTGCGGGCGAGGCTGCATCCGGCACCGATCGCGGCGAGGAGCACCGCGAGCCCGACCACGAGCGGGGTGGGACGGAGGACGGCCGCGGTGACGAGCGCGAGGGTGAGAATGCCGAGCGGGAGCATGCGCGTGCGGGTCCGGGTCCGGGCAGCGCCGACCGGGGGCTGCGCGTGACCGACCGGGAATCGCCCGGCACGGGCAGAGCCGCTCACCACGCGTCGTCGCCGCCCTCGAGCTCGGCGGCCATGGAGGTGAGGAACTCGATGACGACCGCGCGCTGCTCGGGGGTGAGGCGGGCGGCGGCGTCGAACCGGCGGGCCTGCTGCCGGCCCACGGTCTCCACCGCGGTGTGCCGGGTCTCCGGGGCGATGCGGATGGCGAGCGCACGGCGGTCGCTCGGATGCGGGGAGCGGGTGATGTGCCCGGCCCGTTCGAGGCGGTCGAGGAGCTTCGTCGTCGAGGCGCTCGACACGTGGAGGTGCGCGGCGATGGCTCCCGGGGTGGCGACGGTGTCGCGGTTCTCGCACACGATGAGGAAGTGGAGGGCGCGCATGTCGTTGCGGCCAAGCTTCATGTAGTCGAGCGAGGCCTCCATGAGCCGGTTCTCCGCATCACGCAGGTTCCCCATGGCCTGCATCACCGCGCTGATCTGGGCGAGGTCGTCCTCGGACACGCGACTGCGGTCGACGAGCCGGCTGTCCGGGTCGTTCGAGGCGATGTCGTAGACGTGCGCCGAACGCGTCTCCGGACGCGCTGATCCGGCCTCGGCGAGCGAGGCGGCAGCGGGGCGATCCGGCGCGGTCATCCCGTCATGATATCCCCGTTGATCTCATGCTAGGTTTATTGTTTGCCAGGCTAGGTAAATTATCCGGAAGGTCTCCCCACATGGCGACTCGCGTGCCTCGTTGGCTGCGCATCATGCTCCCTGCCGTCCTCATCGTCCTGTGGGTGGCCGGTGCTGGCCTCGGCGGGCCGTACTTCGGCAAGGTCGAGGAGGTGTCGTCGAACGACCAGACGACCTTCCTCCCCGAATCCTCGGACGCCACCCAGGTGCAGGAGCGGCTGAGCGAGTTCACCGGCAGCGACGCGATCCCCGCGGTCGTCGTGTTCGTCGGGGACTCCGAGCTCTCCGACTCCCAGCTCGAGTCGATCCAGGACGCCGTCGACGGTGCGACCTCCGTCACCGGGGTGGCCGACGATGTGTCTCCGGCGATCCCCTCCGACGACGGGCTCGCCGCCCAGGCCTTCGTGCCGATCGACGAGAGCGCGGACGTCGGCGAGGTGATCCCCGAGCTCGGGGATGAACTCCGCGCCGAGGTGGGCGACGGCATCACCGTCTACGTCACCGGGCCGGCCGGATTCACCGCAGATCTCTCCGCCGGCTTCGCCGGGATCGACGGCCTGCTGCTCGCGGTGGCGCTCATCGCGGTGTTCGTCATCCTCGTCATCGTCTACCGGTCGCTCCTGCTGCCGATCATCGTGCTCTCGACGTCGATGTTCGCGCTCTGCGTCGCGCTCCTCACCGTGTGGTGGCTCGCGTACTACGACGTCATCCTGCTCAGCGGACAGACGCAGGGCATCCTCTTCATCCTCGTCATCGGCGCGGCCACGGACTACTCGCTGCTCTACGTCGCGCGATTCCGCGAGGCGCTGCGCGCGGAGCGGAGCACGTGGGCGGCGACGTGGACGGCGATCCGCGGGTCGATCGAGCCGATCCTCGCCTCGGGGAGCACCGTCATCGCCGGCCTCCTGTGCCTGCTGCTGAGCGATCTCAAATCCAACAGCACACTCGGCCCGGTCGCCGCGATCGGCATCGTGTTCGCGATGCTGTCCGCGCTGACCTTCCTGCCCGCGATGCTCTACGCCTGCGGTCGCGCGGCGTTCTGGCCCAAGCGGCCCCACTACGACCCCTCCGCGGTCGAGGCCGAGCACGGGATGCCGCGGAAGGGAATCTGGGCGCACGCTGCCCGCACCGTGGCCAAGCGGCCGCGCGCCATCTGGATCGCGACGACGATCGTGCTCGCGATCGGCGCGGCCTTCGTCCCGCAGCTCAAGGCCGACGGCGTGCCGCAGTCCGACCTCGTCCTCGGGGAGTCGGAGGCGCGCAACGGGCAGAACGCGCTCGGCGAGCACTTCCCGGGCGGCTCCGGTTCGCCGGTCTACGTCATCGTCCCCGAGGACGAGATGCCCGACGCGGCACGCATCCTCAGCGACAACGAGGACATCGACGGGGTCAGCGTGACCGCCGCCGATTCCCCGGCAGGCACCGTGCCCCTCAATGCGGACGGAGAGATCGAGCTGCCCCAGGGTGCCGGGCCCCCTCCGGGTGTCGCCGACGGCGCTGCGGCTCCGGAAGGGTCGGGTGCTCCCGGCGGTGCGGGTGCTTCGGAAGGTGCCGGCGGCGGCCAGGGCGGTGCGCCGGAGGGAGCTCCCGAAGGTGCCGGGGCTCCGGAAGGTGCTGGCGATGGCCAGGGCGGAGCGCCGGAAGGTGCGGGTGCTCCGGAGGGCGCTCCCGAAGGTGCGGGTGCACCGGGCGGGGCCGGCGCCTCGGCTGTGGACCCGGCGGACTTCGAGCCGACCGTGCTCGAGGGCCAGGTGCTCCTCCAGGCGACGCTGACGCAGGCGGCGGACTCCGCGGCGGCCTCCGACACCGTGCGCGAGCTGCGCGACGAGCTCCACGAGCTGCCGGGCGAGGTGCTCGTCGGAGGCGTGACCGCGACGTCGATCGATACGAACGACGCCGCGATCCACGACCGGAACCTCATCATCCCGATCGTGCTCGTCGTCATCATGTTCATCCTCATGCTGCTGCTGCGCTCGATCCTCGCTCCGGTGCTGCTCATCATCACCACGGTGCTGTCCTTCGGCACGGCGATGGGCGTGTCCGCGCTCGTGTTCAACGGGATCTTCGACTTCCCGGGCGCAGACCCCGCCGTCCCGCTCTACGGATTCGTGTTCCTCGTGGCGCTCGGCATCGACTACAACATCTTCCTCATGACCCGGGTGCGGGAGGAGTCGCTCGTCCACGGCACACACGCCGGTGTGCTGCGCGGATTGGCGGTCACCGGCGGCGTCATCACCTCGGCGGGAGTGGTGCTCGCCGCGACCTTCGCAGCCCTCGCAGTCATCCCGATCCTGTTCCTCGTCCAGCTCGCGTTCATCGTCGCGTTCGGCGTGCTCCTCGACACCTTCGTCGTCCGCACTCTCCTCGTGCCTGCGCTCACCTACGACATCGGCAAGAAGGTCTGGTGGCCCTCGAAGCTCGGGAGGTTCGACGGTCCGAAGGGCGCGGCCGAGGCCGCGATCCGCGGGGAGTCCGACGGCACGGATGGTGGCTCACCGGGCTCGGGAGGTTACGGCTCGGGCGGGACGGGCTCGGGTTCCGGTGGCTCAGGCTCAGGTGGCTCGAGCGCCTCGGACCGGGATTCCTCCGGTTCGGGCAGCTACCGCCAGGGGAAGAAGACCTACCTTCTCACGAGCGGGGACTAGCTCCACGGGGCGGGGACGACTCCCGGCCCGCACCCCTTCGAGTGGTGGTGTTGGGGGGGAAGCAGGGGCGCGATTGGCCGGAGCACAAGACGACGCCGGCGGGACGTTGCA
>NZ_JBFAMF010000012.1:0-31947 GCF_040656435.1 Brevibacterium sp. NPDC049920 | reverse complement strand
TTGGCGGGGTCATGTTCGGTCGAATACTCGCGAGTATTCGACCGAACATGACCACTCGACGGGATTAACTGACCACTCGACGGGAGAACGCCGTCAGACCCCTCGGCCGTGGGCTCTCAGGCGCACGGTCGCGAATGCGAAGACGAGCGAGAGCACGACGGTGCCGAGGGTCGTGATGCCGTAGGCGGTGGGCATCGGCAGGATCTGGGCGAGTCCGGCGAACACCGTCGACAGGATCGCGATGCCGAGCCCGATCCCCGTCTGCTGCGCCGTGGCGATGAGTCCGCCGGTGAGACCGGCCACCTCGTCGGGGACGGCGGTCATGACGACGGAGACGAGCGGACCGAGCATGAGCCCCTGACCTCCGCCGATGAGCACGGCGGCGACCATGAACCAGGCGGCGAACGGGCTGAGCCCGAGGAGCGCAATGAGGCCGACGCTCGCGAGCCCGCAGGCCTGGAGCACCGAGGCGAAGAGGAGGACGCGAGGTCCGCCGCGGGCCGGGCCTCCCGCGCGGGACACGAGGCGAGGGGCGATCGCCGAGCTCGTGACGAAGGCGAGTGCGAGGGTGAGGGTCGCGAGGCCCGATTCCAGCGGTGTGTAGCCGAGCCCGATCTGCGACAGGATCGCGAAGTTGTACATGAACCCACCGATCATGAGGAACAGCAGGCAGGACAGCGTGACGCCCAGGCGCACGCCGGGTTCGCGCATGACCCGGGCAGGGAGGATCGAGGGCTTCCCGGCGCGCTCCCGGCCGCGCGAATGGGGAACGAGCAGGCCGAGGCCGAGGGCGGCCGCCGCGAGCAGGACGGCCGAGCTGACGAGGGGGCCGGGTGGTGAGAGCGGGGAACCGAGGTCGATCCCCGCGCTGTTCGTGAGCCCGGCGATGAGCAGGAAGAGCGAGATGCCGAGGATGATCGAGCCGCGGAGGTCGAGTCCCATGGGGTTCGGGGAGCGGGTCTCGGTGAGATAGCGGGCGCCGACCCACGCGAAGATCGCGAGCACACCGACGCTGCCGAACGCTGCTCGCCACCCGAACTCCGGGCCGAAGCCGCTGTTGACGACGCCGCCGATCACCTGCCCGCCCACGGTGCCGCTGCCGGCGAAGACGCTGTAGAGGCCGACGGCGCGCAGACGCCGCTCGCCGGTGAGGATCGCCTGGATGCTCGACAGCACCTGCGGGGTGGTGGCCGCGGCCGCGCAGCCCTGGAGGAGGCGGGCGATGAGGAGGAGTTCGAGGTTCGGCGCGGCGGCGGTGAGGAACGCGGTGATCGCGAGGCCCGCAGTGCCGAGCTGGAACATCCGGCGGCGTCCGTAGCGGTCGCCCAATCGCCCGCTCATGATGAGCCCGGCGGCGAAGGTCGCCGAGTACGCCCCGATGACCAGGGAGGTGCGGGTCTCCGGGATCTCGAGCGAGTGCTGGATGCCCGGAGCCGAGATCGAGGCGACGGCGATCGTGTACGTCGCGAGGAACGTCACGACGTACAGCGGCCAGACCGTGGGCCGGTCAGAGGGCGGTGTGGGATTCACGGGACTTCGGCCCAGCACTCGGGGTCAGCGGTGTCCGACTGTGAGTTCACTCCGGGCGGTGCGGGGCGACGACGTCCTCGAACAGCCGCTCGGCGATCGGGGCGAAGTCGACATCGCCTTCGGTGTACCAGGTGTCCATGTCGGCGGTCGTGCCTCCGTCCTCGTAGCCGAGCTCCTCGACCACTCCGGTCCACTTGTCGAGGGACTCGCCCATGCGACCCTCGAAGTCATCGCCGAGCACCCCGCCCTCGACGACATCGGCCATGAGCTCGTCGTTCGTCTCGACGATGACCTCGGTCGCCTCGGGCCCGTACTCGGCGACCTCGCCGCCGTTCTCCTTGGCGCCCTTGACGCCGAGGTAGTTCGTGTCGACCGCGAGCGCGAGGCCCTCCTGCACGACCTGCTGGAGGGAGTCGAAGATGATCTGCTGGTACGGCAGCGGCAGCGACTGGTAGTTCATGCCGGCGGCGTAGGAGCCCCAGCCCTTCGGCATCCCCTCGTCGGTGGCGTAGCCGACGTGCGGCGCCACCTCGTGGAAGCCCGCCTGGACGGCGGCGTTGAACGGGGTGAAGCTGCAGTCGATGGTGTTGCGCTGGAGCGCCTCGTACGCCTCGACGTACTCGAGGGAGACGGGGGACGCCCCGAGCTTCTCGGCAAGGGTGGCGTGCGGGGCGGCCCCGATCCGCACCTGCCGGCCGTTGTAGTCCTGGAGGTCGGTGCCCGGTTCGGTGCACAGCGAGTAGTAGCCGTTGTTGGGCGTCGTCGGGAGCAGCGGGGTGAGGCCCTTGGACTCGAAGTCCTCGGTGATCTGATCGCTCTGCCACGCGAGGTCGGCGAGGACGGCGTTGGAGATCAGCTCGCCGACCATCGGCGACTGCGGGAGCGCGCCCGAGGCGGCGATGAGCCGGTCGTTGCCGGAGTACTCCGTGGGTTCGTACATCGGCTGGGTGTAGGAGATGTCGACGCGGCCGTCGGCCAATGCATCGTCGACCTCGGAGTAGCCGGCGATCGCCTGCCCCCAGACGACATCGAGGGTGATCTTGCCGCCCGAGCGCTCCTCGACCGCCTCGGCGAAGGCGATGTTCGACTTCGCGACGATCGACTCCGGCGATGCGGACGACGCCTGGAACACGAGCTCGACGGGGTCGAGGTCGGCGATCGCGGTGTCGACGTCCTCCTGCGAGGCGCCGAAGGCGTAGCCTTCTGCCTCGGATCCGCTCCCGCCGCCGTTCCCCGCCGAGCCGGCGCAGGCTCCGAGGACGAGCGACAGGGCCGCCGCGCTCGGGGCGAGTACGAGGGCACGGTTCTTCATGGTTCGCTTCATCGTCCACATCTCCTTCGATGCACGGCGCGGTGTCTTGATCTCGACCCGGTACTGACCGAGTGATCGTTAGGTATCACTTTACGTCAGTCGGGGAGAAGGTCAACCGGTGGCGGCGAATCCCGCTCGGGAGCAGACCGAGGCGGTGGGCTCGGGCGTGAATCGCCGACCGCTCCTCGACTACGGTTGCCGCATGAGGATCCTCGTGACCGGTTTCGAACCCTTCGGCGGTGACCAGGAGAACGCCAGCGAGCAGGTGGTGAAGCGCCTGCGGGAGCGCGCACTGTGCCCGGGCGTCGAGCTCGCGACGGCGATCCTGCCGTGCACCTGGGCCGGAGCGGGTCCCGCGCTCCTCGACGCGATCGCCGCCCACCGACCCGAGGTGATCCTCTCCCTCGGCGAGGCGGGTAGCCGCACCGCAGTCACACCGGAGCACCGTGCGCACAACCGGGGAGCCGGCCGCATCCCCGACAATGCGGGTGTCGTCCGCCCCGCCTCCCCGCTCGACGCGGGTCCCGAATGGCTCGAGACGCGCATCCATCCCGCTCCGCTGGCCGAGGCGATCCGGGCCGTCGGCGTCCCGGCTCAGGTCTCCGAGACCGCCGGGGCGTTCCTCTGCAACGCCGCTTTCCGCACGCTGCTGCGGGATACCGAGGTCCCAGGGACCTTTATCCACCTGCCCGCCGTGCGGAACCGGGGACGGGCCGGGGTGGGTGCGGAGACCGACGCGGGCGCAGCGGTGAAGGACTCGGGGCTCACCATCGACCAACTCGTCGATGGTGTCGAGGCCTCGATCCGGTGCGTGGCCGAGCAGCGGCGCGAGAGCGCATTGGACGACTGCTGACCGGTCGCGTGCGCCGTGTTTCGGGCACCTCGGCAGAGGAGCCGGGCACCTGGCACCGACACCAGTCGCCGACACTCGCCCCGATCGCTCACCATCCGGCCATCCTGGCCGCTCGAGAACCCGGCCGCTCAGCGAGTCGGGTCAGTGTGACCGCTCACTGCGTCGGGTCGAGCACGATCTTGCACACGCCCTCGGCTCGACTGTCCATGAGCGCATACCCCGTCGCGCATATTCGTGCGATGCGATGCGGCGCGCGGCGCGCAACTGTATCCAGAGCCCTTCACCAGGCAATCAGCTCCGTCCGGAGGAAGTCCAATACGGCCGCAAAGAACGGATCCGGTCACCCGGAATGTCATACGTCGATTCGCAACTCGGTCTCCCGGTCGAAGAAGTGGAGGCGTGACGGGTCGGTGCTGACACGGACGACATCACCCATTGCCGGCCGTGCATCCGACAGCAGCCGCGCGACGATCCGCTGTCCGTGACGTGAGTTCTCGCTCTGGCCGTGGATGAAGGCGTCGGCGCCGAGTTCCTCGATCAGCTCGATCCGCAGCGGCAGTCCACCTCCATCAACCTCCACAGCCAAGTGCTCGGGGCGGACGCCGATGATCACGTTCGCAGTGCCCGCCGACGCCGGCGCCGGCACTGCGCTCCCGCCGAGCAGCCGACCGAGGTCCTCCGGCGACAGGTCGAGCAGATTCATCGCGGGAGAGCCGATGAAGCCGGCGACGAAGGCATTCACCGGGCGTTCGTACAGCTCCCGGGGCGGGGCCACCTGATGCAGCCTCCCATCGCGCAGCACCGCGACTCGGTGGCCGAGCGTCATCGCTTCGGCCTGGTCATGGGTCACGTACACGGTCGTCGCCCCCAGGCGCTTCTGCAGAGCCGCGATCTGGGATCTCGTCTGCACGCGCAGAGTGGCATCCAGGTTCGACAGCGGCTCGTCCATGAGGAATGCCGTGGGCTCTCGCACGATCGCCCGCCCCATCGCCACCCGTTGACGCTGGCCGCCGGAGAGCTCCCGGGGCCGTCGGCGGAGGAGATCGCTCAGCTCGAGCAGTTCGGCCGCTTCGCTGACGCGGCGGCGGATCTCGTCCCTGGGCACCTTCGCCAGTTGCAGGGAGAAGCTCATGTTGTCCTCAACGGACTTGTGGGGATAGAGCGCGTAATTCTGGAACACCATCGCCAGGTCGCGATGTGCGGGCTCAACCCTGGTGACATCCTCTCCGTCGACCAGGACGGTGCCCGAGGTGGGGCGCTCGAGTCCAGCGAGGATGCGAAGCGCCGTTGATTTCCCGGATCCGGACGGCCCGACCAGTACGAGGAATTCACCCTCCTCGATGTCGAGGGTGAAACCATCGAGGGCCGGCTGCCTGTCCGCGGAATAGCGCAGGGTCACATCGTCGAAGAGAACAGAGCCCACCACATCCCCTTTCCCATGAGTCGAGTCGAAGCCGAGATTCCGAGTATCACCGCAGGTCGGATGAGATAGAACGTCGCGGCCGACACTCAACTTAAGCGGCGCGTGCCGGGCGATTCCAAATTTCATGTGCCTGCATGACGCGGCGTGACGCGGCGTGACGATTCTCATAACGACCATGGAGAAGCAGCCCCATAGTGAACCCGAAACCTGCCCGAGCGACCGAGAGATCTGGCTCTACGACGTCGCGGCACCGTGAGCACTTCCGCCTGCTCGAGGTGCTCATCCCCAGCGAGGAGGACGAGTGGCTGCATCCCTGCCTGTGCCCGAGTCGCTCGCCGGCGCCATCAGGCGCGCCGGTGAGAGCGCCCGTGGACGAGAGGTCGAGCGCGCCCTGCCCGTCGACGTGATCCGCTCGCTCGCGGACGAGGGGATCGGACGTCTGCGAATCCCTGCGGCCTTCGGAGGGTTCGGACTCGATTGGGTCCACACCACCGAAGTGCTGCTGGAGCTCGCTGCCCAGGACAGCAACATTCCGCAGGCGCTGCGCGGACATCTGGCGGTCCAGGAAGAAGTTCTCTGGCGGGGCGTCGATGGCGAGGCTGCCGCGAGCTGGCTGGAGCGCTTCCGGACGGGAGAGATCGCCGGAAATGCCTGGACGGAACCGGGTTCAGGCGGCTACAACCGCTCCGGCACGATCGTATCCCAGGGGCCGGAGGGGCCGGTGGTCAATGGCGTGAAGTACTACACGACCGGGTCGATCTTCGCCGATTGGCTCGACGTCACCGCGAGGGACGAGAACGGCAACGAGCTCGCAGTGCTGGTGCGAAGGAATCAGCCTGGAGTCCACATCGAGGATGACTGGACGGGCTTCGGTCAGCGGACCACCGGGTCCGGCACCGCCACCCTCACCGACGCGGAGGTCGCCGAGTACGAGGTGCGCCTGCTCGCGGACCGCTTCCCCTACCAGACTGCGCTGTACCAGCATGTCCTCCTCATCGTGCTCGCCGGCATCGCCGAGGCAGCCGCGCGAGATGTCGCCGAATCGCTGCTGACCAGGAGGCGGATCTACACACATGCCAACTCGACCTCACCCGCCTCCGACCCGCAGCTCCTGCAGGCGGTCGGTGAGGTGGACGCAACCGCAGCTCTGGCGCGGGCACAGGTGCTGGAGACCGCACGCGCGCTCGACGCCGCCTTCGCTGCACGCGGTGCTGATGAAGCAGCGCAGATCGCAGCGGCGAACGCCGCCGAACTGGCGACGGCGCGGGCACAGGTGGCCCTGCACAGGCCGGTGTTGGAAGCTGTGACGCGGATTTTCGACGCGCTCGGCGCATCCGGCGTCGACGGTGCGAAGGCGCTGGATCGTCACTGGCGCAACGCGCGCACTGTGACCAGCCACAACCCCTGGGTCTACAAAGCACGCATAGCCGGTGACCATCGCGTCAGCGGCACGGATCCTGTCCGCCTCTGGAGTGTGGGCGTACCTGAAGGAGCATCGAAATGACAGAGCACACTATCGCCCAGCGCTCGCACTGGAGCGGAGCGGCCTCTGCGGAGGAGATCGCCGCGTGGACCGCTGTCGCCGAGGACGTGGCGCACACCCTCGCTGCTGACGCTGTCGCCCGCGACCGTGCCAACCGGACCCCGCATTCGGAGGTTCACCTGCTCAAGGAGTCCGGGCTGGTGACCCTGCTGGAGCCCAAGGAGTTCGGCGGGGGAGGTGCCCACTGGGAGACGGCGTTCCTCGTCGTGCGGGTTCTCGCGCGCGCCGACGCCTCGATCGCCCAGGTCCTGGCCTACCACTACATCAACGCAGCCAACGTCGTCTTCAACATCGCGAACCCCGCCGACCGTGAGCGGTGGCACCGGGCGACGATCGAGGGCAGGTGGATCTGGGGCGATTCGGTCAACCCGACCGATCCCGATCTCGTCCTGGTCCCGGAGGCGAACGGATATCGCCTGACAGGGAAGAAGAGGTATTCGACGGGTTCGGCGGTCGGCGATGTTCTCCTCGTCAACGCCACCGTCTCCGAAGGGCCGAGAGCCGGGGAGGTCGGGGCCCTTGTCCTGGATCACGACCGGGACGGTGTGGAGTACGTGGACGACTGGGACTTCCTCGGCCAGCGGCTCTCGTCGTCGAACACCGTCATCTACCACGATGTGCGGGTTGAGGAATCCGACTTCCTCGGCTTCCTCGGGGAGGAGCCGTTCTCCACGCTCGTCACCCCGGGCATCCAGCTGGCTTTCGGCAACCTTTATCTGGGCATCGCGGAGGGAGCGCTGGAAACCGGGCGCAGTCTCACCAACAAGCGGCCCAACGCGTGGTTCCTGTCCTCGGCGGAGCAGTACCGGCACGACCCTTTCGTCCAGCGGCTCTACGGAGAGCTCAAGTCGCGCACAGCCGCGGTCTCCGCCCTGGCGGACAGGGTCAATCGACGATTCGACGAGGTCATCGGCCTGGGCCGGGAGGTGACCTCCGAGCAGCGTGGTGAACTGGCGATCGAGATCGCTGAACTCAAGGTCGTCTCCTCCGATGTCGCCACGGACCTGACGAACCGGATATTCGAGGCCACCGGCACCTCGAGCACCGCCTCGTCGATCGGGTTCGATCTCTTCTGGCGCAACATCCGCACGCACTCGCTGCACGACCCGGTCGACTACAAGAAGCTCGAGGTGGGCGCTCACTACCTCAACGGCGAGTTCCAGCCACTCTCGCTCTACACCTGACCACGAAGGAGCACATATGACGCAGACAGTCGACGTTTCCGCCTGGGGCACCGAGACCCACACCCCGTATGCAGCCGCCGACGATCGGTACTCCCGCTTCGGGTACCGTCGGGTCGGACGCAGCGGGCTGCTCCTGCCGCCCATCTCTCTGGGCCTGTGGTGGAACTTCGGTGACACGACCCCGTTCCAGACGCAGCGCGACATCATCCGGCACGCCTTCGACTCCGGGATCACGCACTTCGATCTCGCCAACAACTACGGGCCGCCCGCCGGCGCGGCGGAGGAGAACTTCGGACGCGTCCTGGCGAAGGATCTTAGACCCTACCGAGACGAGCTCAGCATCTCCTCGAAGGCCGGCTGGGACCAGTGGCGCGGGCCCTACGGGAATTTCGGCTCGCGCGGCTACCTGCTGTCCAGCCTGGACGAGTCGCTGCACCGCCTCGGACTCGATCACGTGGACATCTTCTACTCCCACCGGGTGGACCCGGAGACTCCGCTGGAGGAGACGATCGGCGCTCTCGACGCCGCTGTGCGCTCCGGAAAGGCGCGCTATGTCGGGATCTCCTCGTACTCGGCGGAGCGAACTGCCCAAGCCGCGGCTATCGCAGCCGAGCTCGGAACACCGCTGACCATCCACCAGCCGGCCTACTCGATGCTCAACCGCTGGGTCGAGGACGGGTTGCTCGACGTCCTCGAAGAGACGGGACTCGGGTCGATCGCCTTCACCCCTCTGGCGCAGGGGCTGCTCACGGACAAGTACCTGAAGGACCCCCATGCCGAGCCTGCCGGGGGGCGCACCTCGCTGCCCGCTCACCACCTCAGCGAGGACAATCTCGACCGCCTGCGCAGACTCGCTGAGGTCGCTCGGCGGCGTGGGCAGACTCTGGCCCAGCTCGCGATCGCCTGGCTGCTCCGCGACGGTGGAGTGACCTCCGTACTGCTGGGGGCCTCATCCACTGCGCAGCTCGACGAGAACCTCGGAGCGCTGTCCTCGACGTCCTTCAGCAGCGAGGAGCTCGCCGAGATCGACGAGATCACCCGGGGCGAGGCCGGCATCAACATCTGGTCGGTCTCCTCGGACCTGTGATCCCCACTACGCTACGGCAGGCCGCCGGCCCGCCGACCGCATTCCTGACCCCCTGGAGGTCCGACGTGTCCCGCTCCCCCCTCATTCTCTCCGCCTTTCTCATGAACACCACGAGCCACATCATCGGCGGCGCGTGGCGCCGTCCCGAGGCGCAGCAGCATCGGTTCAACGAGCTGCAGCACTGGGTGTCGCTCGTGCAGCGGCTCGAGAGCTCCGGATTCGATATCGCCTTCTTCGCTGATGTCGTCGGGCTCTACGGCGACCACGAGGGCGGATGGGCGTCTCATGTTCGCCGGGGGCTGCAGATCCCGGCGAACGACCCTCTCGTGCTCATCTCCGCGCTCGCGGCGGTGACCGATCGGATCGGACTGGCGCTCACTTCGTCAGTCATCCAGGCGCACCCCTTCGCCTTCGCCCGCCAGCTCTCCACCCTCGACCACCTCTCCGGAGGGCGCGTGGGCTGGAATGTGGTGACGAGCGCCTCGGAGAACGCCCACCGGAACTTCGGGAGCGACGGACTGGCCGAGCACGACGACCGCTACGACTGGGCGGAGGAGTACCTCGAGGTCTGCTACAAGCTCTGGGAGGGCTCGTGGGAGGACGGTGCGCTGGTGCAGGACAAGCACCTGGAGCACGACCGAGGACGCGGCCTGCACGGGGATCCGGACAAGGTGGCCAAGATCGAGCACACTGGCGCCCGCTACCGGGTCGAGGGCCCTCATCTCTCGGCGCCCTCGCCGCAGCGCACGCCGTTCCTGTTCCAGGCTGGGTCCTCGTCCCGCGGTCGGGACGTCGCTGCCCGACATGCCGAGGCCACCTTCTCCATGGCGCCGCGGCGCGACATCGCGGCTGCACATGCGAAGGACGTCAGGGAGCGTGCCGCACGGGCCGGGCGCCGGCCCGAGGACGTCAAGTTCATCCAGGGACTCTCCTTCGTGGTCGGTTCGACGGAAGCCGAGGCGAGGGCTCGGGCGGAGGACCTCGACAACTCGCTCGACATCCACGCCCTCATCGCGCACACCGCGGGCAGCCTGGGGGTCGACGTGGGTCACCTGCCGATCGACGCCCCGCTGGATGATCTCGAGCACACCGAGGGTGCCCAGGGACACCTCTCGGAGCTCAGAGCGATGGCACCCAACGGGCGCGTCACCCTGCGCGACCTCGCCCACTTCCGTGCCCATGCGACCAGGATCGTCGGCACGCCCGATCAGATCGCCGATGAGCTCGAAGCCTGGCAGGACGCGGGGATCGATGGGATCAATGTCATCAACTCGACGATCCCGGGCAGCTACGACGAGTTCATCGATCACGTCCTGCCCGTTCTGCGCAGCCGTGGACTCGCCCGCACCGCGGAGGAGGAGCAGACCCGCCGCCCGACGAGCCTGCGCGCGCGTGTGACGGGGGCCGACCGGCTTCCCGACTCCCATCCGGCGGCTGCCTACCGAGGCGCCTTCGGCCACCTCAGCGCGACTTCCACCGAAACCCCGAAGCAGCAGCTCCTCGCAGGCCGAGGACTCTGACGCACCCGACGAAAGGACATGCCCCATGAGCAGCACACGATCGGCCCCCGGCCGCCTGAAATTCCTCGCCGCCGGCGTCGTGGCCGCGCTGACGCTCTCCGCGTGCGGCAGCGCCAGCGCCGCCGAGGGTGATGCCTTCGCGGGCGAATACGAGGGCGAGGAGCTCAACCTCCTCCTCAATGCCTCCCACGAGGGCGCGGGTGCCTGGTTGGCCGAGAGCTTCGAGAAGGAGACCGGCGTGACGATCAACGTCACCACCGTCCCCTACGACGAGATCGCCTCGACGCTCACCCTCGATCAGCAGTCCGGAGCGAACGTCTACGATGTGTCGGCTCCGTGGTACGTCTCGCTCGGCGACCTTGCCGCTGACGGCAGCATCCAACCGCTCACGGAGTTCGTCGAGGGATCGCCGGACCTCGACGTCGACGACTTCATCCCGTCCATCTGGCAGCCGTATGCCCACGTCGGCGAGGAGATCTACGGGGTGCCCTTCGACGGGGACATCCACGCGCTCTTCTACAACACGGAGATCCTCGAGCGGAACGGCTTCGATGCGCCTCCTGCCACGTGGGACGAGTACGCCGAGCAGGTTCAGACCATCACGGAGAACGAGGGGGACGAGGGAGTCTACGGGGCTGCCGTCTTCGGCGAGCAGTCGCCGCTCATCCTCGGGGCGAGCTTCGCCAACCGCCTGGCCGGCTTCGGAGGCGAATTCCTCGACGATTCCGGTGCCCCCGCCATCAACTCGGCAGAAGCCGTGTCAGCCCTGGAGGCGTTGGAGGAGACCTGGGACGACGCTCTGCCCACCCCGGCGGAGACGGACTTCGGTGCCGGCAACTCGGCGTGGTTCGCCGGCAAGGTCGCCTTCATTGAGAACTGGACAGACCTGGGCGTGCGGTCGCAGGATCCCGAATCCGGCTCCGAGGTGGTCGACAAGTGGGGTGTGACGTACCTGCCCCGCGGAGCCGAGGGAGAGAAGCCGCGCGCCTCGCTCGTGGCGGGCTTCAGCTGGGTGGTGGCGGGCAATTCCGAGAAGACCGACCTCGCCCAGCAGTTCATCCAGTGGGCGGCATCCTCCGAGGTCAACTCCGAACTCCTCACGGCGCTGCCGCCCACCGGGATCGATCCGAATCGAGTCTCCTCTCTGGAGGACACGACCTATGGCGAAGAATTCCCCGAGCTCCAGGAGGTCAACAGGTCGACGCTCGACGGGGCATTGGCATGGCCCACAGGTGAGAACGCCACTGAGGCCGCACAGATCCTCACCGATGAGATCGCCGCTCACCTGTCGGGTCAGCGAGGCTCGGCCCAGGAGACCCTTGATGGTGTCCAGGCAGAGTGGGAGAGGCTCCTTGGCGACTGATCTTCACCCGCACACCGAGCCGCGGGTCACCGGCGTCCCATCGGAACCCGCTGGTGAGAGGTCGTCCAGGCCCTGCCGCCGAGTGCCCGCGCGCGTGCATCGAGCGATCTTCGTCAGCCCCAGCGTGCTCGTGCTGGTGGTACTGGCGGCGTATCCCCTGGTGTTCATCGCCTCGGCGGCCTTCACCGAGTCGAGCCTGGGCCGACCGTTCCAGGAGTTCGTCGGCACCGCGAACTTCGAGGCAGCCCTCGCCTCTGCGGATGTTCGCACCTCGCTCGCCCTTGGCACGGGTTATGCCATCGGGGTTGCTGTTGCGAGCACGGTGCTCGGGACATTGACCGCTATAGCGCTGTGGCGCTCGCTGTGGGCGGGAGCATTCGTGCGGACCGTGCTGCTGCTGCCGATGATCGTCCCGCCGGTGGTGGTCGGCATCCTCTTCAGCTTCATCTTCAGCCCTTCCGGTGGCCTCCTCCACACCCTTGTTCAGCACTTCACTCCGTGGTCGGGCACGTTCGCAGTTCTGTCCGATACGACGTGGGCGGTCTTCGGAGTGGCTCTGGCCGACGTCTGGGAGTGGACACCCCTCGTCGTGCTGCTGGTGTTCACCGCACTGCTCGGCCAGGACCCGCACGTGACCGAGGCGGCACGACTAGACGGCGCCACCGGCCTGCGCCTGTTCCGCCACATCACCCTGCCCGCGATCGCGGGCACGATCGCCGCCGCGTTCCTCATCCGCCTCATTCTCGCCTTCAAGGTCTTCGACTTGGTCTACGTCATGACCTCTGGCGGTCCGGGCTCCTCCACTCTGGTGCCCGCATACCTGATCTGGCGAACCGCGCTGCGCGGCTTCGACGTCGGCATGGCGGCCACCGTCACGCTGCTGCTGGCAGTCGTGGTCACCGTCGTCACGCTTCCCATCTTCCTGATCGTCAGGAGGCTTCGCGATGTCTGAGGCTGTGCAGGAAGCCGGGCTGAAGGGGGTTCTCTTCAGCCGGAGCCGCCGACGGCGCTCGGCAGGAGCAGCCCGCTGGCAGTCATGGGTCGGGGGCGGTTGGGTGATCCTCAGCGTCCTCGTCGTGCTCGTCCCGCTGCTCTACCTCGTGTCGATCTCTTTCATGACACAGGGGCAGATCGCCGCAGGCATCCTCGTTCCGACCGAACCCGCAGCGGGCAACTGGAAGAGAGCGTTGGATTCCGCAGTGCCGCGCGGCGTACTCAACTCGCTGCTCGCCAGCGTCTCGGGAGCGCTGCTGACGCTGGCGCTCGCTCTCCCCGGGGCCTGGGCGATGGCGCGGTTCAGAACCGGGGGAGTGCTGCTGAGCGGGCTCATCCTCAGCCCGTGGCTGCTGCCGCCGATCGTGGCGATCATCCCGCTGCTCACCCTGCTGCGTGTTCTCGGGCTGACGAACAGCCTGCCCGGCTTGATTCTGGTGTATGCGCTGATGAATGTGCCGGTGGCCATCTGGCTGCTGGACGGGTTCATCCGGCGCCTTCCTGTCGAGATCGAGGAGGCCGGGCGGCTCGACGGCGCGGGGGAATGGCAGCTGCTGCTGCGGATCGTCACGCCGATGCTCGTGCCTGCGCTCATCGCCGTCGGGGTGATCGTGGCGATCCTCAACTACAACGAGCTCCTGTTCGCCACCTTCCTCACCCAGAGCGAGGACGTGCAGACGGTTCCGGTCCTGCTGGCAGGAATGCTCAGCGAGCGGGTGCAGGACTTCGGGCGGATCGCCGCCTCGTCGCTGTTGGCGGTTGTTCCGGTGTTCACCATCGCGGTACTGCTGCAGCGCTACCTGATCGAGGGCCTCACCTCCGGTGCGATGAAATGAGCCGCTCCAGAGTCGAACGATCCGCTTCAGAACTGTCGACTCGCGCGCGGAGGCGACGTTGTGGTTGAGGCGGAAGAGAGTCATGCACGCCTGCATCGAGTAGCACGCGACTGACGGCGAGGTGCTCGGCTTCGCTCTGACCTCACTGCCGATCGTCATCCCTCCAGGCAGGGCTATTCCCGGAAGGGTTCGAGTCATAGAATCTTCGGGTGCATTTCAACCAAGTACAACACGCGGTTGGCCGCCTACGCGGTGGTGGTTAACGACGCCAATGAGATCCTGCTGACCTGGTTCAACGGAGGAGCGGCGGGATTCCATCCGGGCTGGTCGCTGCCCGGGGTCGGTGTGGAGTTCGACGAGGACATCGAAAGTGCTGCCGTGCGCGAGGCCCACGAGGAGACGGGGTACCTCGTCGAGCTCGGCTCTCTGTTGGCGATGCATCACTTCACCGCGCCATTCAGCCGGCGCACCGGGCGCCCTTTCCGGGCGCAGCGCTTCATCTTCGACGCCACCATCGTCGGCGGGCACCTGGGCGCCATCGAGGAGGGCGGGACCATCGAGTTCGCGCGCTGGGTTGCCCGGCCCGATTTTCCGCTCCACGATGGCGTTGCTCACTCGAAGGAGCAGGGAGAGTCGCTCGCTCCTTCTTTTCCCCTCCAGCCAATGCGCAATCCCTGACGCCCAGGTGGCCGGCCCTGAGCGATCATTCGGTTTCGGCCTGCGAAGAAGGAAGCAGTCTTACGGCAAAGCTGCTGGAATCAACCAGGCTGGGACCCCACGACTTTGTGTCCAAGCAGGTATAGGCGGCCGGACCCTCGGACAGCGGGAGCCGGTGCGTGATGACGACCTCGGGATCGAGGCGGCCCGCCCGGGTGAGCTCGAGGAGCGTGGGCAGCTCGAACTGGACCGAGCACAGGCCGATGGCGAACTCGAGCTCCTTCACCTGGGCCCGCTCCATGTGGAAGGAGTACCGCTTGTTCTGATTGACGCCGACGACGCTCACCCGACCCGTGCGCCGCACGAGGCGCTGGGCCATTTCGATCGTCGCGTCGGCGCCGACCGCCTCGATCGCGGCGTGGGCACCCTGCCCGCCGGTCCACTCCCGGACCTGGGCGACCGGGTCCTCGGCGTCGACGACCCGAGCCCCCTGGACGGCGGCCATCCGGCGGCGCTCGGGAACGGGGTCGATGCCGAACACCTCCGCCGCACCCATGAGGCGCGCGTGCTGGACGGCCGTCTGGCCGATCGGGCCGAGGCCGATGACCGCCACCGATTCGCCGGGGGCGATGCGGGCGCGTCGCGCTCGGTACCAGGCGGTGGCGGTGGCATCGGTCATGACGACTGCGGCGTCGTCGGAGATCCCCTCGGGGATGATCACGGTGTTGCGGTCGGCGTCGGGGACGGCGACGAGCTCCGCCTGCGACCCCTGGAGGGCAGTGCTCAGGCCGTAGCACTTCTCGGTCGCACCGCTGCGCGAGGTGCACTGGCTGGTCCGGCCCTCATCGCACGCCTGGCAGCGCGTACATCCCACGGACGCGGGAATGAGGACGCGGTCGCCCACCGAACGGCGGTCGACAGCGGCGCCGACCTCGGTGATGACCCCGACGGCCTCGTGACCGACGCAGAAACCGAGGTCGTCGCTGAAGCCCTCGCCGTGGTAGATGTGCAGGTCGCTGCCGCAGATGCTCGCACGCGTAACCCGGACGACGGCCGCCCGTTCGTCGATGAGCTGCGGGTCGGGCACCTCGGAGTACCGGATGTCGCGCGGGCCGTGGAAGGTCAGAGCTTTCATGGGTGCGGGTTCTCCTCGGTGCGGCTGCTGTCGGGGTCCGGCGCACGCGGCGCGGGTGCTGGACCCGATGCGCCGGTGCTGAAAATGTTTCGAACGATTGTTTGGGACGTTGACAGGGGGAGGTCTCCGGGGCAAGGGAGCGCCGCAGTGCATCTCGGCCGGCCGGAGGCCCCGCGGCTTGATCCGCCCCCAGGGCCGAGTGCCGCGCGGAGCGCCGTAGCACGCGGCAGGCCCGTGTGCGACAATTCACGCGAACCGAACGCTTGATCGGCAGACTTGAGAGCAGTGCGACCGACGGTGCCCTGCCGTCCCGTCGGCCCAGGTCTGCCCGTGACGAACAGGACACCTGCCATGCCCTCCAACCCGCTCGATCGCTTCCGGCTCGACGACAGGGTCGTCGTCATCACCGGAGCCAGCTCCGGCCTCGGCGTCGGCTTCGCCCGTGCCACGGCTGCCGTCGGTGCGACGCTCGTCCTCGCCGCGCGTCGCGAGGACCGCCTCGAGGCCCTCGCCGAAGAGCTGCGTGCTGCGGAAACGTCCGTGCTCACCCGGCGCACGGACGTGTCGGTGCAGTCCGAGTGCGAGGCGCTGGCCGCCGCGGCCGTCGAGGAGTTCGGCCGGATCGACGTGCTCATCAACAATGCGGGGATGGGTCCGGCCGGTGTCGCCCTCCATGAGGACCCCGAGGTCTTCCGGAACGTCGTCGACGTCAATCTCAACGGAACCTACTGGATGGCCCGGGCGTGTGCGCCGCACATGCCGCGGGGGTCCGCGATCGTCAACCTGTCGAGCGTCCACGGGCACGCCTCCTCGCGCTATCCCCAGGCGCACTACGCGGCGAGCAAAGCCGGCGTCCTCGGGCTCACCCGCGATCTCGCGCAGCAGTGGTCGGGGCGCAAGGGTATCCGGGTCAATGCGCTGTGCCCGGGGTACTTCGCGAGCGAGATGACCGAGGCCGAGGGCGGCGACCTGCTCCAGGAGATGGTCGCCGACAATGCGATCCTCGGGCGGTTCGGCGAACAGGAGGAGCTCGACTCCGCGCTCCTCTTCCTCGCGAGCCCGGCCTCGTCCTATATGACCGGCGGCTCGCTCATCGTCGACGGCGGACTGAGCGCGACGGTGTAGGCGGGGCGGTGATGCGCCCGAGGCCGGTAGGGGAGGGGCGGGTCGCTCCGTCGCGCTCGATGTCCGTGCAGCCGGGTCGCGTATGCCTCCGTGGTAATATTTCCTAAGTTGAACGAACGATCACTAGGAGTCAATGATGACGATCCGTGGTGCGGCGCTCATCGCGGGTGCCTTTGAGCATCCGCTGCGCAAGATCCCCGACAGGTCCGTGGCGCAGGTCCACGCCGAGGTCGCGGTCGGCGCGCTCGCCGATGCCGGCCTGACCTTCGATGACGTCGACGGGTACTTCTGCGCCGGTGACGCGCCGGGCTTCGGTGCGCTGTCGATGGCGGACTACATGGGACTGAGCCTGAGCTACCTCGATTCGACCGAGACCGGCGGCTCGTCCTATCTGGCGCACGTCGGGCACGCCGCGGCCGCGATCGCCGCCGGCAAGTGCGAGATCGCGCTCGTGACGATGGCGGGCCTGCCCGTGTCCGCCCCGAGCCCGGGCGCCGTGACCCCGAGCGCTCCGGAGTACGCGTTCGAGAACGTGTTCGGCACGTCCACCCCGTCGATGTACGCGCTGGCCGCTCGCCGCCACATGCACGAGTTCGGGACGACGAGCGAGCAGCTCGCCGAGGTCAAGGTCGCCGCCTCGCTCCATGCCCAGCACAACCCGAATGCGCTCCTGCAGAAGGTCGTCACCGTCGAGGACGTCGTCAACTCCCCGCTCATCGCGGATCCGCTCCATCGCCTCGACTGCTGCGTCGTCACCGATGGCGGCGGGGCCGTCGTCGTCGTCAGCCCCGAGGTCGCCAAGCGCCTCGATCGCCATTCGGTGGCGGTACTCGGCCACGGCGAGGCGCCCAAGACCGCGAACCGCGGACGCATCGACCTCACGCACACCGGTGCGGTGTGGTCGGGGCCGCGCGCCTTCGCCGAGGCCGGGGTGACGCACGCCGAAATCGATTACGCCTCGATCTACGACTCCTTCACGATCACCGTGGTGGAGACCATCGAGGACCTCGGCTTCTGCCCCAAGGGGCAGGGCGGCGCCTTCGTCGCCTCGGGCGCGCTGCGAGCACCGGACGGCGGGCTGCCGTTCAACACCGACGGCGGCGGACTGTGCAACAACCACCCCGCCAACCGCGGCGGAATGACGAAGATCCTCGAGGCCGTGCGCCAGCTGCGCGGCGAGGCGCACCCGGCCGTGCAGGTGCCCGACTGCGAGATCGCGCTCGCCCACGGCACCGGAGGATCGCTGGGGACCCGGATGGGCAGCGCGACGCTCATCCTCGGACGGGAGGCATGATGAGCGAGACAGCGGACACCCACGGCGCTGAGGCGCAAATCGGCAGCGATCTGCCGGCCCCCACTCCACCGATCTCTGCAGAGACGCGTGCGTTCTGGGAGGCGACGACTCGAGGCGAGCTCCAGGTGACCCGCTGCCGGACGTGTGAGGAGTACACCTGGTACCCGCGCGGCTTCTGCCCGCACTGCGGAGGGCTCGAAGTCGAATGGGCCCGGGTCTCCGGCAAGGGCGAGGTCTACAGCTGGAGCGTCGTGCGCCGTGGCGGCCTGGGCGACTACCGGGGCGCGGAGCCCTACGTGCTCGCCTACGTCGAGCTCGCCGAGGGCGTGCGGATGATGACGAACATCGTCGACGTCGACGAGAGCGCGCTCGCGATCGGCCTGCCGGTCGAGGTGGTGTTCCACTCGACCGAGGGCGAGGCGGCGTTGCCCCGCTTCGCGCCCGTGCAGGGGTGAGGGTTCTCTCCTCAGAACCCCTGCCGACCGACCTCGTGCGAGGCCTCAGCCGGTCTGCCCGGGCGAACCCTTCTGCAGTTCGGCTCCCATCGCCCCGATGACGGCCTGGAGCCCCTTGAGCGGGCGGACCATGACGGTGAAGTCGGTGATCTTCCCCTCGACGTCCCATTCGATGATGTCGACGCCGCTGACGTCGAGGCCGTCGACGGTGGCGCTGAACTGGAGCACCGCGGAGTTCGCGTCGTACCACTCGTGGTCGTAGGTGAGCGTGGGCCGGAGCACCTGGGTCGCCGCCCACAGGTAGGCGAAGGTCTTCTCCGCACCCTCCTGCGGGGTGTGGACGGCAGGGGAGCGGAAAGTCACCTCGGGGGAGAGGAGCGCGCGGAGCTTCTCCGGCTCGGGCGAGCGGACGAGATCGTGCCAGGCCTGGATGGGGGCGGGTGCTGCAGCGGTCATGTGCGGGTTCTCCTCGTGGTCGTCGACTCTGACGGTCTGTACGAGTGTATTGCGTGCGCGTGATACTTGCTGAGACGCCGAAAGAGTGATCCGAGCTGCAGGGACGATGCTCCGCTTCTCACCAGTAGGCGGTGATGGATCGCCCACCTGCACAGACCGTGCCCGTAGACTCGGGTCGCATGAACGCAGAGCACCGGTACACCGATGACGGCCGATACATCGTCGTCAACGGCCGCCGGTGGCGGGCCACGGATCCGGAGATTCCACCGGACATCAAGAGCGAACTCGTCGGCGAACTGATGCGGGCCCGGCGGCAGATCAAGACTGCCGGTGATTCCGCGCGTCCCCGGGTGCACGAAGCGAAGATCGCCCTGGGTGAGCGCGGCGAACCGTGGTGGGAGCCGACCGATGAGGGTCGGCGGCGTCGGGCAGAAGCTGTCATAAACGCTCTTCTGCGGGTTCGCGACGGAGGTCCCGTATGCGCGTCCGAGGTGGCGCAGACCGTCGGCGGTGCGGGATGGAAGAGCTGCGAATCTCTCGTCGAGGCCGTGATCCGCGATCGGCAGCACACTCAGGCATGGGTTCCGTGCCCGAGCAGTGACGAGATGCGTGTGCGAAGTCCATCGGGTGACGGTGATGGGTGACCGACTGCCCTCACCCCGCTCGACGCGAGCACTCGGTCACTGCGGCAGGTTCGCATTCTCCGCGTAGTTCAATCGAACGCGACTGCGATGACGATGGATGTCTGATGGGCGCTTGAGAAATGTGATTCCGCTCGGTATCGGGCTCAACTGGGAGAGAAATCGAGTTGATCTGACCGAACAGCACGACCCGTGTCTGAGGTCCATTGCATACTGTGACGAGTGGTACGCAATACGTACTGTCATCGTTCTCTGAGGTAGGTATACGTGTCGGCAGAACCCATCGACAAGACTGTTGAGCTCGCGGCGGAGCAGAAATATTTCGATCGTGCGATGCGCAGGCACGTCGACGCGCAGCACCAGATCAAGAAGTCTCAGGCCGGTGCCGGAGGCAGTGCTGCGGACATCAGGGCCCTGAGCAGGGCTCTCAAATCTGGGGACACACTCGGACCGAATGACCCGGTGGCGATCGGACGAGTCGATACGCAGGATGAGCGGAAGATATATGTCGGGAAATCGGCAATCCTCGACGAGAACCGCGACCTGCTCGTAGCGAGCTGGAAATCCAAGGCGGGGAACTGGTTCTACTCCGCAACACCGGAGAACCCGGGCGGGGTGAACCGAAAGCGCACATTCCGGACGGACCGAAACACAGTCAAGGACTTCTCCGATCTGGTCTTCGCGCAGCTGGAGAACGAGATCGCTGCCCTTGAGCGCGGAGAAGTTCGGCTCGATGATGAGCTTCTCGAAAGCCTGGAAGCCGGCCGCACCGATTCAATGGGCGACATCGTTCGCACCATTCAGGCTGCTCAGTACGACGTCATCGCTCATACACCGAAATCACTGCTCATCATTCAGGGCGGTCCGGGCACCGGTAAGACTGCAGTGGCGCTGCACCGAGTGTCCTGGCTTCTCTTCAATCAGCAAGGCCTCCGACCGGAGGACGTGCTGGTTGTGGGGCCCAGCACCACACTCGTCAAGTACATCCAGGACGTTGTGCCGTCCTTGGGTGACGATGGGGTCCGGCATGCAGCGCTCGAAGATCTTGTGCGCGACTTGGTCGTCCCAAGGCACACGGAGCAGCCGGCGAGGGCTGCGCTCAAGGGTGATGCTCGAATGCAGCACGTGCTTGCGGAGGGGCTTCGCTTGCGAGTGCGAACTGGCGGCGAATCTCTCAAGGTCAAGCGTTCGAACACCGCGGGTTCGATTCAGATCTCCAGCATGACTGTGCGCAATCTGATCAGGCCGCTGTCCTATCTGCCATACGGGGAAGGCCGACACCGGTTCATCGAAGCTCTGCGCGGGGAATGCCTGCGGTCGCTCGGAACTCGAGCTGACGTGAGCTTCGAGCGAGAGTTCGACACCAGCTCCTTCAACCAGCAGGTCGATCGAGTATGGCCCAGCCTGTCACCGCTCCAGTTCCTCCGGGAGCTGTTCGGATCTCGCAATCGCACCAGTGCAGCTGGGGGCCATGAGCTGACATCTGAAGAACTGAACCTGCTGTATCGACGCCCTCAGCGGTACATCTCCGATGAGCCGTGGTCGATCGAGGACGCATTCCTCCTGCATGAGGTCGAAGCCCTGATGGACCCGGGCAATCAGCTGAGATTCGATCACATCGTCGTGGACGAGGCGCAGGATCTCAGCGGCATGCAGCTGCAGGCGCTCGCCCGTCGATCGCGGACCGGAGCGATGACGCTTGTCGGTGATATCGCGCAGTCCACCGGACCATTCGCCAGGAACTCCTGGAATGAGATCATCGACGCTTTGGAGAAGAAGGGTGTGCCAGCGAGTCGGCGGACGCTCAAACACGTCTACCGCGTGCCGAACGAGATCTTCCGGATCGCCGTTGCATTGCAGAGCGAGATCGCTCCAGACCTGGATGCGGCAGAATCAGTTCGATCGTCCGGTTCCGAGCCACGAGTATTGAGTGCCTGGAGCGGCGATGTATCCCGAGTCGTGCTCGAATGCGCGCGTGAGCACTCAGCGGACGGGCTCATGGTCGGGGTCATCGCGGCTGCTCCCATGCTCGCGGAGATCGCCGCTCGAATGGACAGCGAAGGTGTGCGGTACTCGATGGCCGACACCGGAACGCTGGGCAAGAACATCAATCTCATCCGGCCCGAGACCGCAAAGGGACTCGAGTTCGACGCCGTGGTGATCGCGGATCCGAAGGGCATCTACCACCTGGATTCCGGAGCCCGGCTCCTGTACATCGCACTGACGCGATCGACAGCCCGGCTGGACATGATCCTTGCAGGTGAGAACGTTCCGGCGCTGTTGCGACCGGTGCTCCCGTCGTTAGAGGTGGTTTCCGCCCCGCCGCCGTTCGATGTTGATGACAGGTTCGACCAGGAAAATTCCAACTCGGATGAGGTCGATGAACTGCTGCCACTGGCCCATGGCGTCGTCGTCGGTGCGAAGGGATCACCGCCCTTGGATTCCGCCCCGCTGCGTCATTTGTCGGATACGTCGGCATACGAATCTCCGGCATCTCCCAAACAGACCGCTGCAGTGTCTATCGCTGATCGCTTGATCGATGTCATGGCCGACACTGTGGTCGCCGAGTTGCGTGCAGTCATTGCACCCGGTGAGGTGATCAGGGTTGCTCGCCGAATCGTCGAGCTGCTCGACGATGAGGAGCCTCACCCCGCCCGCAGCACGAAGAACACGTACGAGTAGTACTCGCCGAACCGGTCGTACATCGCGGCCTCGTCGAGACCGGAGTCGAGGAACGCGTCGATCTCCGGATCGCGGCCGTGCGCTTCGCTGAATGCCTCGGACCGCTCCCGGATGGGCGTGTAGTAACCATCCGTCCACGCCTCGGGCGGCAGGACGAAGTGTTCGATGCACGTGTACCCAGCCCGGGCGGCTTCCGCGAGCTTCTCCTCCACCGTCCCGATGCCCGGATAGCCCTCGGCCCAGTACTCCTCGATCTCCGGCGGCCGGTCATCCGTGAGCCAGCACAGCTCCGACACCACGAGCGCACCCCCGGGAGCGAGGAACCGCTTCCAGTAGCGCAGGCCCGCCTCGAACCCCACGGTGTACGCGCTGCCCTCCGACCACAGCAGATCATAGTGCTCCGGCGGCAGGTCGAGGTCGATCATCGACGCCTCGAGCGTGGCGATCCGGTCCGCGACCCCGGCCGCCCGGGCGCGCGCCTCGAGCTCCTCGAGGAACTCCGGCAGGATGTCCACGGCCGTGATCGTCGCCCCGGTCTCCTGCGCCAGGACGAGTGACTGCGCACCCGTCCCGCACCCCAGATCGAGCACCCGCCGGACCATGTCGACCCCCGGTACCAGGGAGAGCGCTCGCCGCGTGCTGTCGTCGCTGCCCGGCGCCTGCCGGGCGGCGTTGCGGTGGAACTCGATCATGTAGTCGGGGATGCTCATGCGGCCCATCGTTCCACGCATCGCTGACACGGGGATGCGTGTATGCCCGGGATTCGACACAATCCCAGGCCACCGTGCACAGCACCAGCTCCGTGATGCAGCTCCGGCCCCGTCCGCAGCAGAGGTGCAGCAGAGGACGGGGCCGGAGCCGGCGGATCGGCAGACGCGCCGCTGCCGGGACCCGGCGGGCACCTCGGCCGAGGCGCCCGCCAGGCGTCATGATCAGTTGCCGATGGGCGGGGGAGCGACGTCGCGAAGCGCCTCCCCGGTGTGGATGACCGGTGCCTCGGCGTCCGTGTCACCCTTCTCAGCGGCCGCCCTCTGCGCCTCGAGCTTCTTCTGCGAGGGCACGGTGAGGATGATCGACGCGAGGGCAATCACCACCATGAACACGTTGAACAGCAGGCCGATCGCTCCGCCGAACCGGAGCGCGATGGTGTCCTGCCGGCCGATGAACAGGCCCCACGACTGAACGAACTCCGGACTCACCGCCTGGCCGGCGACGCAGAGCGCGGCGAACACCGCGACACCGATCGCGCTGCCGAGCGAGGAGGCCATCGTGTAGATGCCGGCCGCCAAGCCGACCTGTGCCTCGGGCACGTTCGACAGCGCGGCATCCGTCGACGGGGTGGCGTAGAAGCCCAGGCCGATGCCGAACAGGGTGAACCCGATGACCGCGAGCACGATGTACTGCTCGATGAGGAGGAACGTCGCCGAGCACAGGAGCACGCCGACGCCGGTGATCATCGCGTCCCGCACCAGCCGCGGCCCCCGGTCTCACCCCTCCGCGTCGAGGAACTCCGCACTCGCCACACTCGGGCCGGGCGGTCCGAAGGTCTCGATGAGGACGTCGGCGTCCCGGTACGAGGCGTGTCGCACCCAGCCCGGCTGTGCGGCGAGTGCGGTGTGGATCGCCTCGGCGTCCCGGTAGGCGCCGGGGATCGGATGACGCCAGTGCACGGCGACCAGCACCCCGCCCTCCTCGAGCGATTCCGCAGCGCGCGCGAGCGCATGCTCGAACTCCGCGTCGGCGAGGTAGTAGGCGAGCTCGCTGAGCACGATGAGGTCGAACCGGCCCTCCGGCCAGTCGTCGATTCCCGCGACCCGGAGGTCGACGTGGTCGGCGGGCACCCGACGGCGCGCCGACTCGATGGCCTGCGGGATGATGTCGGTGCCGATGAGCTGCTCGCACCTCTGCGCCAGCTGCGCGGTGAGGACGCCGATCGAGCATCCGGGCTCATAGGTGCGGCGGAACGTGCGCCGGGGCAGGATCGCGAGGGTGAGGGCGTACTTGCGCTCCTCGTACCACCGGTCGGCGAGGTTCCACGGGTCCTCGCCGTGCGCATAGAGGGCCGCGAATCCGCCGCCCGGATGCGGGAATACGATCTGGCGGCGGCGCAGCATCCGCTCCCGCACCTGCGGCGGCAGCACGACCGCGGTCTCCGGATCGTCGCCGGTCCGATCGACCGGCACCCCGTGCTCGAGGCTGATCTGCGATCGGAACGCTGCCACCGCCCGCTCGCGCGCGGTGAACAGCTCGTCGTCGACATCGATGGCGCGGGCGGCGTCCCACTCCACCTCGAGGTGCGCGCCCGGCAGTGAGTGCTGCCACAGCCACACCGGGAACTCCACGACACGGACGCTCGGGAACCGGGCGGCGGCACGGCGGGCGGCCCGGCCGCTCGCATCGTGATCGGGGTGCCCGTCCACACACAGCGGGGCCGCGAGCCATGTGCCCGCCGGCTGCTGTTCGAGGACCGCGGCGATACCGTCGACCGCCTGGTCCTCGCCGCCGGCGACATGACCATCGGGCAGGCCGAGGCGGATGCGGCGGATCCCGGCGCCGCTTCCACCTGCGGGTGCCAGCCTGTCGAACTCGGCAAGTGCCGCCTCGGATTCCCGGGTGCGGATCCGCGCGAGCTCCTCGGGGTCGATGGCTGCCGCCGGGTGGGAACCCTCTCCATCCGTCACGGCGACCACGGTCACCGGAACGCCCGCACGCACCGCCGCGCCGAGCAGCGCGCCAGCGCCGACGACCTCGTCGTCCGGGTGCGGGGCCACGACGACGAGCGCGGGCATGTCCACCGGCGCCCACCGGCCGTGCCGATCCCGCTCTCCCGCCCAGTGGGGAACTCCGGCCTCGAACGCGGCGAGGTCACCCGCCGAGGTGGTGGGCGCGTCCCGGCCGGAGAACGCGGTGGGGTGATCCGCCTCAGTCATCAGTGCCGCGCAGCGGGGTCGAATCGAAGCCGATGAGCGTGTCCCAGTGAGCTGCTGCGACGACGTCCACGTCGGCAGTCCCAGGCCCGTTCCCAGGCCCGGTTCCGGTGCTCGTACCGGCGGCGCCTGCCCGCTCGGCGTGGGCGCGCACCTCGGCGGCGATCGTCGCCTCGTCCGCCTCGGCATGGGTCTGCCGGATGTAGACGCCGAGGTCTGCCACCCGCTGGGCGTGCTCCCCGTCCGAACACAGTGGTCCGGCCCCGAGCGCCCGGCCGACCCGGTCGATGACGCCGGCTGCCATCCGGTCGATCCGCGTGCGCACGGTGAGCGCGCGGGCCATGAGCAGGCCGCGTTCGTCGTCCGGGTCCGCGTCGACGAACGCGGCCGTGTGCTCGAGGAGGCTCCAGCCGGCGGCGAGCTCGGCGGCGACCGCACCGGCATGGGCCCGGACGAGCGGAGATGCGTTCGCCCGCGCCGCCCGCTCGAACAGCGGCGCGGCCACGGCACGTGCACCGCCGAACCAGCAGGCGGCGACTCCCACCCCGCCGTGCCAGAACCCCGGCCGCTCGAGGTAGTCGGCGTGGCCGCCGAGGCGCCGGGCGGGCACGTCGTCGAACTCGACCCAGCCGGAATCGCTCGCGGCCATCCCGACCGCAGGCCAGGTGCCCGGCACCGCCCGGACCCCCGTCTGCCAGAGATCGACTGCGAAGAGGGCGACCTCCGCGGGCGAATCCGGGGTGCGTTCCCGGGTGGTGGCGGTGACGAGCGCATGGGTGCACAGCGAGGCGCCCGAGCACCACGGTTTGGTGCCGTGGAGGACCCAGCCGCTGGGTTGTCCTGAGCTCTCCGACGCGGTGAGGAGCGGCCGGGGCGGTTCGGCCGCCCACACGCCCCAGTGCGAGTCCGCGGTGACGAGCCCGGAAGCACCCAGATCCGTGGTGATCGCGATCGCGTCGGCATGGGCCTCGATGAGACGGCCGGTCACGATGTCCTCTGCGGTGAGCCGCGCGAGGTGCTCCCAGCGGCGAATCGTCCCGCCGCGCCCGGGCAGCGGCAGGGTGAGGGTGCGGAGCCGGGTCGCGAGTTCCCCGCGGGCAGTCGAATCGGTCGGGTGAGCGGTCATGGAACCATCGCCTTGAGGTCGTCGGAGAAGCCGCCGGGGGAGCGGCCGTGGGTGCGGCGCGAGGTCGCGACCGGGATGTCGAGCGCCCAGGCCACGGACAGGCCGGAGGCCGCAGCGCGCTGGACGAGGTCGACGTCCTCGTGGAGTGCGAGGGCGCTGAAGCCACCGAGTGCGCGGTACGCCTGCGCGGTGAAGCCGAGGTTGGCGCCGTGGATGTGATGGTGCCGGCCGGCCTCGATCTTGAGGGAGTAGGCGCTCGTCCACCGCTCGTGGAGGGGGTCGATCGCCGGGCCGGGTTCGAGGACCACGGTGCCGGCGACGAGGTCGGCGCCGGAAGCGCGATAGGCGAGGTGGCGGGAGAACCACGTGGACGGGACGGTGCTGTCCGCGTCGGTGGTCGCGAGCCACAGCGCGCTGCCCGCGGAGTCCGTGGGATCGCCGACAGCGCTCGCGGGACCGAGGAGGTGCTCGAACCCGGCTCGGCGGGCCGCACCGACGTTCCGTGCGTCGATCTCGACGACCTCGGCCCCGGATCGGTGGGCGATCACGGCAGTGGAGTCGGTGCAGGCGTCTGCGACGACGATGACGCGCGGCGCGATCCGTGCGGTCGCGGCGGCGGTGCGGAGGGAAGCGAGGGTGCGACCGATGAGCTCCGCCTCGTCGTGCGCCGGCACGACCACGCAGCACTCGACGCTTGCAGCTGACACCGGTGCCTCCCCTGACGAGTGCGCCGTCAGGCGCACGCTCGTGGCACAAGGAGCCTTGTGCCCGGGAGCCATCTTAGCCGCCGTGCCCGAGAAGAAGGCTCAGATCCGACCTCTCGGTCAGCTCCAGTGCGCGGCCGACCGGCTGCGCACACTGTCGCGGAACTGCGCAGTCGACTTCTCAAGCAGCTCCCCGGTGCCCCAGTCGAGGATCACGGCGTATTGCCGGACGACATCGTGCACAGTGAGGTCGCCCGACCTGAACCGCGCTGCGACCTCAGCGGGGTCCGCATCGAGCCGGTCACCCCGCTCGCTCCGGATCCGCGCACGCAGATCGGTGGTCGCGTGGTGGTCGATCTCGAACTCGTCGAGCTCGGCATCGATCTCCCGGATCACCACCCCGTAGTCGATTGCGGCGCGATCGATCGAGACGTACTCGTCGATGACGTCCTCGAGCACCTCCTCTGCAGGGCGTTCGAGAGGATCGCCGAATCCTCCGCCGCCCGCGGAGGGCCGCTCGAAGACGTCCCCTGGGGCGAGCGCCACACTGGAGAATGTCGCTCCGAGGTATTTCGCGTCAGCGGTGCCGGGGTTGAGCCAGACTCCGTGGGGGACGGAGGGCAATCCGCCTTCGATGCCCCAGGTCACCGACCGTCCACGGTCGCAGCAGTAGCTCATGACCGTGCCGCTCGCATCCGTGAGAATGCCGCCCTTCTCGATCCCGCAGCCGCCCCGGAACCGTCCCGGCCCTCCGGAGTCGGTGCTGATGGCGTGCTTGGTGGTGATAACCGGACTCAAGCGCTCCTGGCCCTCGAGCGGTTGGACTGCCAGTCCGGTGCCGAACACGGGTGCGGTCGCGGAGGACCCGTCCTTGGTGGAGCGTCCGCCCCACCCGCCGGCCATCCAGTCGTACCACATGAAATACGGGTTGCCGGCGACCCGGCTGTCGTGGCCCCCGACGAGCAGGTACTCCAGATTGAACGCGCAGGCCATGGCGCGTTCCGGCATGATTCGACTCCACAGCTCGAACACCGCATTCATGACCTTCTCGTACGGTCCCGAGCAGAACCCGGTCACCGCGTGCGGCCATCCGGCGTTGACGACGGTCCCCTCCTCCCCGATGTCGGCGGTCACCGCCTGATAGAACCCGGAGTTGAGCGGCACCTCGGGGAAGAAGGTCTTCGTGCCGGCGTAGACCGCCGAGAAGGTCGTCCCGTAGCCAGAATTGAGGAAGGTCGAGACCGCTGGAGCAGAACCGGTGAGATCGTAGTGGATGCCGTTGCCGTCCAAGGTGAGTTTGACCCGGATCGGCACCAGCCCTTCGCCCTTCGCCGGGTCGGCGTCGATGTAGTCGACGGTCTCCCACTCGCCCCGGGGCAGATTCTTGAGGCTGGCGAGGACCGTGCGGCAGACGTAGTCCTGGGTCTCCTGCATCGCGTCGAGGACCGTCTGCTTCGAGTACTTGTCGACCAGACGGAGGACCTCGCGCTCACAGACCGCTGTCGCCTCCGACTGGGCGTGGAGGTCGCCCATCGCTTGGTCAGGCGCCCGGGTGTTGGAGACCAGGAGCTGTGCGACGTCGTGGAGGAACTCCCCGCTGCGCCAGATCCGGACCGGCGTGATGCGCAGCCCTTCACCGAAGTGCTCGCTCGCCGAGACGTCGAACGAACCGGGAACACTGCCTCCGATATCGGCCCAGTGACCCTTGTTCTGGGCGAATCCGATGATCTCGTCCTCGGCGAAGATCGGACGGATGAAGCTCACGTCGTTGAAGTGCGTTCCGCCGCGGTAGGGGTCGTTGATCGCGAACACGTCCCCGGGATTGATGTCGTCGCCGAACTCCTCCATCACGGCTTTGCACTGGAAGTGGAGGGTGCCGACGTGGACGGCGATGTCGGCGCTGCCCTGCATCACCGTGTTCCCCTCGCGATCGCACAGGGCCGAGGAGAAGTCGCGGGAGTAGATGACGAACGAATAGCACGTGCGAAGGATCTGCTCGCTCATGAGATCGACGCTCGTCGCGAAAGCATTCTTGAGGACTTCGAAGGTCACCGGATCCAATGCCCGGTGCGATGCGGTCGAGGAGTCGGCCCGCTGTGCCGTGTCCATGGTGGTCATCGCGCACTCTCGCTTTCATCGTGATCGGTTTCCGGCTCGGACGCGGTGTCCCGGTCGGTGAGGACGATGCGGATATTCATCCATTCGTCGATCTCTGCACGGGCATTCGGCGGCACCACTGTCGTCGAGTCGAGTTGGCTGATGATCGCGGGCCCGGTGAACTCCGTCCCGGCGGCCAGTCCCGCGCGCTCGTGGACCGGGGTTGGGATCCATCGGCCCTCGAAGTACACGTCTCGGACCTCGACCGGCTCGCCCGGGCTCTGCGGTGCGGTGTTCTCGGGCCGGAAGCTGGGCTTGGGGGTCTTCCCCAGGGCCTTGAGGTGGATCTGGTAGATCTCGACCGGGGTGTCGTCCTGACGGAACGCGTACTGCTTCTCGTGCTCCTCGTGGAAAGTCTGCACAGCCGCCTGCAGCGCATCGGGATCGGAACCGATCGGGACCTGGAGGGAGCGCCACTGGCCCTGGTACCGCATGGAGATCCCGCGTTCCAGCACGGCCTGGTCGTCGCTCACCCCTTCATGGCGCAGGCGTTCCGCGCCCTCGGACTCGAGGGCCCGGAACTGCTCGGCGAGGTCTTCGGCGTCGACCTCGGATGCACTGGCGGTGAACATCTGCGACAGGTCGTGCTGGATGTCCACGAGGAGGCAGCCCAGTGCCGAGGTGACACCCGGGCTGGGTGGCACGATGACGACCGGGATGCTGAGCTCGCGCGCGACCTCGGCGCCGTGGAGCGCGCCGGCGCCGCCGAACGCGATGAGCGCGAAGTCCCGCGGGTCGAGCCCGCGGCGGATCGAGACCAGCCGGACCGCATCGGCCATGTTGGCGTTCGCGACCTTGAGGATCGAGTCCGCCGCCTCGTCGACCTCGAGTCCGAGCGGCTCGGCGATCGTGCTGCGGATAGCCTGCTCTGCACGCCGACGGTCGAGGGTCATCTCGCCGTCGGCCAGATCGGTGCCGAGACGGTTGAGCCAGAGGTTCGCATCGGTGTTCGTCGGTTCCTCGCCGCCTCGGTCGTAGCAGGCAGGACCGGGTGCGGCACCTGCGGACTGGGGGCCGTTGCGGAGCGAGCCGGCGATGTCGATGTGCGCGAGGGAGCCGCCGCCGGCACCGATGGTGAGCACCTCGATGCTGGGGAAGACGATGGGGTGGCCGTACTCGACCTCCCATTCGTTGGTCACGCGCAGTTCGCCCTCACTGATGAGGGAGATGTCTGTCGAGGTGCCGCCCATATCGAGGCCCACCGCGTTGACATACCCGCACTGCTCCGCGATGTGCTTCGCGGCGATCGCCCCGGCGGCGATGCCCGATGCCGCCAGCCTGACGGGGAACTTCTTGACCATGGTCGAGGTCATGGAACCGCCGCCGGAGTGCAGGAGCAGCAGTTCTCCGGCGTAGCCGCCAGCGGTGAGCTTCTCGTCGAGCTGCTCGACGTATCCGGACACCAGCGGGCCGAGGACGGCGTTGGCGACGGTGGTGTTGAAGCGGTTGTGCTCGAATATCTCCGGCAGGATCTCCGCCGAGGTCGAGACGTTCGCATCGGGGAGGTGCTCGGTGAGGATCGCGCGCATCCGCTCCTCGTTCTCGGCGTTGGCGTAGGAGTTGAGGAAACACACTGCAACGGTGTCGACTCCCCGCTTCTTGAGCAGTGCCGCCAGTTGCCGCGCCTCGTCCTCGTCGAGGGGTTCGACGACGTTGCCGGTGTAGTCGATCCGCTCGGACACCTCGAACCGGTCGCGGCGCCGGATGTACGGTCCGCTGACATCTCGGTATGCATCCCACAGGTCGTCCTTCGTGCCGTCGCGGATCTCCAGGACGTCGCGGAAGCCCTTCGTGGTCACCATGGCGGCCTTGGGGAATTTCCTAGTGATGAGCGCGTTCGTCGCGACGGTGGTCCCGTGCGAGAAGAGCTCGACCTCGGAGAGGTCGATCCGGGCGCGTGCGACGCCGTTGAGGACTGCCTCCATCGGGTTGTCCGGGGTCGAGGGGACTTTTGTCACTCTCATGATCTGGGATTCTTCATCGAAGATGCAGACGTCCGTGAACGTTCCGCCGACATCGACTGCGACTCTGAGGTCTGCCACATCCACTCCTTCATTCGTGATGTGGTTCATATCCTGGGTGTGCGGAGTTGCCTCGTCAATGGATCAACTCAAGGATCCGACGGGTATCCTTGGGGAATCCACAAAGCAGGGAGTCTGAGGTGGAACGATCCCGGGAATGGGTGCTCGACCAACTTCTCATTGCGATGGCGCAAGAGGACCCGCTTGAATCTCTCGTGCGTCGCGCAGCGCGGGTCTGCAATGGTTCGGCACTCGTGATCAATGAGCACGGTGAGATCGTGCGAAGCGTCGGCGCTGCTCCGGGACAGCTGGTGTCCCGCTGGGTTCTCGACCCCCGGACCGGGCGGAAGTCCCTTGCGGACCGTGAGGTCGTCGGCGACGGTGGATCCGGCATCGCCGGGACCGTCGGCAAGTGGCAGGTCCATGCGCACCGGGTGTCGATTCGCCGAAGGACGTACGCGATCGTCGTCGCCGTGCTCCCGGGGAACCCGCGCTCCGAGATGCCGGCGCTCGTGCTCGATTGCGTGGCGAAGCTCCTTCGCTCTTTCGAGAGCCTGGAGACGTTCGCGATCACCACGCGACGCGAGGAATCGGCTCAGGTCCTCAAGGAGCTCATCGTCGGGGTGAGCCCCGGCCGTGAGGGGTCGATGTGGAATCGGCTCGCCGAGTTCGGCTTCGCGGCGTATCAACCGCTGCGCATCGCCCGGGCTTCCATCGTGACGGGGGTCGGAGATGCGCCCAGCCCGAGTTCACCGCAGACGATCCCGGACGGTGTACACCTAGGGCGTGTCCGATAAATGGTGTAGCCACGCAATAGCCGCGTTGAGTACGACTGCTGCGCGGTAGACGATGGCGAGTTTGTCGTAGCGGGTGGCCAGGGCCCGCCACTGCTTCAGGCGGCTGTAGCCGCGCTCGATGACGTT
>NZ_JBFAMF010000011.1:0-87886 GCF_040656435.1 Brevibacterium sp. NPDC049920 | reverse complement strand
TGAACAGCACCGCGGGCGGGATCGCCGCTACCCGGTCGTCCCGCCCGCGCTACCGGTTCGCCACACACACGCTACCGAAAGACGCTGCTAAACAGACTTCATGTATGCGACGAGATTCAATGCGGTACTCTCGTCCAATTCAAGATCAGCCCCAACGACAATATACGTTTCAGTGCAGACCGATCCCGGCTCGACTACAAACGCGTTCTGATTATCGTCGTTTAACTCTGTTCCAATATTATTCGAGCGAGAAATCAAAACCTTCCAACGATCAATCCAATGATCGTTTGCCGCCACTACTCGCCTTGGGAGATATCCAGCTTTCCTGCGTTTCCCGATGCAGCGCACAGGGTCGTCTATGCCATCGACAACATCCTGATATCCCGAAATGCCGCTCATGTCACCGTCAAGATCAAAAGGCCGACGAGGCGAGACCCAAAACGGATCATCTGAGGGAATCCGAAGTAGGGGTTCTTCCACTCGTCCTCGTCAGGATTCTCCTGATCCCACAGCTCCTGTTCCCTCACGATGTCTGCGAACTGCACGAAGGCGATGATGTCTTCCGGTTCGAACTCACTCCCCATCAAGATTCGATAGGGAGACCCGGATAGATGAAGGCGGATCTTTGCATCAAGGATCTTGAGCCTGTCCTGAGCGTCTGCCAATTCAATTCGGTCGTCTTCCGTCTTAACGATCGCTGATTCGGCCTCGGCAGGCTGCTTCGCCTCTCGCAGCACAGCACCGTACTTCTCGGCTCGTGCTCCGAAGTGAGTCTCGTCAACGATGAGGAGATCAATCTCATCGCTGAAGACTTCCTGGTGCTTCTCCTTGAGTTCGTCACCTTGCAGGTCTTGGAGAGTGAGGAAGACGACGACGCTGTCGTTCTGATCTCTGGCCTTAGCGATTGCGTTTCGATCAGCGAGAAGGTCGTCCGCATCGAGGAAGACGTGACCAGAAAAGTTCCCCGCGGATTCGACTGTCTGCTTCCATTCGCCTTTAACGTCTGCCTTGGCCGAGACCACCAGCACTGTTTGAGCCTGAATCTCCTTCGCGCACAGCAAGGAGGTGAAAGTCTTTCCGAACCGCATGACGGCGTACATCAGCAGGTTTGTTCGACCGGCATCGACGGCGGCTACAAAGTTGTCGACAGCCTGCTGCTGATTGGGGCGTGGTGTCCACTCATCGCCGCGTGCATAGTGGAAGGTCTTGCGTAGTCGCTGAGACGCATCGAAGAAGACGTAGCGGCCACCCTCATGCTGATGGTCATGACGTATGTCCTCGATCGCCATATGAACGTCATCAGAATTGGCGTCCTCGAAGAACTCATTACTGTAGTAGATGCCCGGGCCTAACCCATCACGATCGAGCCGGTGGCGGCCTCTATCTTGTGACAAGAAGTGATGAACTGAATGATCTCGGAAGTAGACGTCGTCTGTGACGGATGCGGAGCCCTCGAAGTGCTGCTGCAGGTCAGGATAGTGCTTCCGCCACTCTTGAAGACGTCGCGTCACGGGACGGTACGTGTCGCCGACTTTCAAGTAGTTCGGCAAGGTGTTGGTGCTGAAGGCATAGATTTTTGGCCGCACTCGCCCAATGATGAGCCCTTCGATTAAATCCAGATTCTCGATCAATCTAGCCCCCGCCTAGCTCGTTAGCTCGGAATACGTATACTTCTTCTTCGCCCGCCAATCGCGGATGACGCATCTGAGGTCTGGGGCTTCCTCGATCTCACCGAACAGCGGTAATACCCCCGTCTCGAAAGGCTCCGCTTGGAGTGGCGGTCGCCCCGTAAGAGCATCCATCTGCCACAGGTTCCACGAAATCACCGCAGCGATCGACGCCAGTTCCGCTCGAGATGGCTCTTCCCCTAAGGCGTCCAGCGAGTACTCGGCATATGACGCCAAGAGGTTCTCGCGGGCAAGAAGCAAGCTGTCACCCTGATACTCGAAGCCGTACGTGCTTTCGAACGCGCGTCGTGCCCACGCGCGCCACTCGGTCGCATCAGCCGCGTTCTCGGAGACGACGCGGAGCTTCCGGTCCAGCAAACCGATGCGGCGCTCCAGCTCGATAGGCTCACCGGTAGCGGCATCGTACCGACTGACGAGGTACGGAGCTTCGCCGCACGCTGCCTCCATGCGGCGGTCATCCACGTACTTCTTCCAGGTACGCTGCCCGTCGGGCTCAAAAGCAATCTTTCCCCGCCGGGGTTCCCAATTCGTGGCCGCGGCATGGTTGAACACGTCTGGCCGGCCGAACCACGCGTCGTCAACACGATTGTTCTGCTCGTTGCACAGCCATGCCGGCGTGAATACCTCGGCCTTGTCCTTGGTACGGTCCCAGCGCTGCTCCTTCGACTTCTCTACGCGGGGCCGAATGACGCCCTGTCGCGGCCCGGTGATGGCAGCGACAGTGATTTGCGCGGACGGAGCATAGGAATTCCCGAGAGCCGTGTAATGATCCGTCGCCCATATGATGTTCCCGCCTGTGGTGCGGTCAACGAGCAGAACCTCGAGGACATCCGGGTAGGAGTCAACGATCGCGTCTTCGCTCACATCGATGTCGAGCATTGAACCCCGTTGAACGGCTTCATTGTGCGCCACTGTGCTCATCTCCTGCTGGGGTGAACCCTCATTATCCTCCGACACGAACAGGCTCACGTCGGCGAACCAGCCGTCTCAGTTTCTGAAAATTCACGCTCCGGGCTGCGTCCGGGAAGAAGCGCACCTGGTCCCCTACTTCTTGCCACCAGAGGTTGTATTGTGCCGGAACTCCACCACGTCACCATCGGCCATGACGTAATCCTTGCCCTCCATACGCACGCGGCCGGCGGCGCGGGCATCGGCCATCGAACCGTGCTGATCGAGGTCCTCGAAGGACACGATTTCGGCCTTGATGAAGCCCTTCTGGAAGTCGGTGTGGATGACGCCGGCCGCCTCGGGCGCGGTCGCTCCCTGCGGGATCGTCCAGGCGCGCGACTCCTTGGGCCCGGCGGTGAGGTACGTCTGCAGCCCGAGCGTGGAGAAGCCCACGCGCGCCAGCTGGTCGAGACCCGCCTCGTCCTGCTCGCTCATCTCGAGCATCTCCGCGGCCTCGTCGTCGTCGAGCTCGGCGAGCTCGGACTCGAACTTCGCGTCGAGGAAGATCGCCTCGACCGGCGCCACGAGTGCGCGCATCTCGTCCTTCTTGGCCTCGTCGGCGAGCACGTCGTCGTCGACGTTGAACACGTAGAGGAACGGCTTGGTCGTCATGAGCTGGAGCTCGCGCAGCGGAGCGACGTCGAACTTCTCCGTATGCATCGCCTGGTACAGCGTCCGCCCCTCCTCGAGGATCGCCTGCGCGGCCTGCATCGCGGCGAGCACCTCGGGCGCGGTCTTCTTCTGCTTGACCTCCTTCTCGATCCGAGGCGTGGCCTTCTCGATCGTCTGGAGGTCGGCGAGGATGAGCTCGGTGTTGATCGTGTCGATGTCGTCGGCCGGGCTGACCTTGCCGTCGACGTGCACCACGTCGGAGTCGGAGAACCCGCGGATCACCTGGCAGATCGCGTCGGCCTCGCGGATGTTCGCGAGGAACTGGTTGCCCAGCCCCTCCCCTTCCGAGGCGCCGCGCACGATCCCGGCGATGTCGACGAAGCTCACCGTCGCCGGCAGGATCTTCGCCGAGCCGAAGATCTCGGCGAGCCGGTTCAACCGGGGATCCGGCAGTTCGACCACGCCGATGTTCGGCTCGATGGTCGCGAACGGGTAGTTCGCCGCGAGCACCTGGTTCTTGGTCAGGGCATTGAACATGGTGGACTTGCCGACGTTGGGCAGTCCGACGATTCCGATAGTAAGAGCCACGGTCACCCAGTCTAGCCGGGCCCGCTCCGTCCTTGACACCGCCCTGCGACCGGGTGGGCTCAGGGCACCACCGATCCCCGGTGCGCACCCGGCCGGAGCCAGAGCCCGCGAGGGGTGAGGCTCAGACCGGGTCGCCCTACACCGGACCCTGCGTGTTCGGCTCCCAGCCGAGCCCCGGGGCCACGTGCTCGGCGAACGCCTCGAGGATGCGGAGGTTGAAGTCGACCCCGAGCTGGCTGGGGATCGTGAGCATCACCGTGTCGGCCGCCTGCACCGCGGCATCGGCCCGCAGCTGCTCGACGAGGGCGTCCGGCTCGGCGGCGTAGGTCTTGCCGAAGGTCGAGCGGAAGCCGTCGATGACGCCGATCTGGTCCGCCGCCCCCTGGCCGCGCAGGCCGAAGTGCAGCCGGTCGTTCTCGTTGACGACGGGGAAGATGCTCCGGCTCACCGACACCCGCGGCGCCCCGGTGTGGCCGGCGTCCCGCCACGCCTCGCGGAACAGTGCGATCTGCTCGGCCTGGAGATCGGCGAACGCATCCCCGGTCGCCTCGGTGAGCAGGGTCGAGCTCATGAGGTTGACGCCCTGGGCGCCGGCCCATGCGGCGGTCTCCCGCGATCCCGCACCCCACCAGATCCGGCTCGCCAAACCCGGGGAATGGGGTTCGACGCGGAGCCTCCCGGTGCGGCCGAACTGCTCGGGGTCCGCCTCGGCGATCCCCTCGCCGCGCACCGCACGCATGAACAGATCGAACTTCTCCCGCGCGAGGTCCGCCCCGCGCGGGTCGGTCGACCCGGTGTAGCCGAACGCCTCCCAGCCGCGCAGCGCGGGCTCCGGTGATCCGCGGCTCACGCCGAGGGCCACCCGGCCGCCGGACAGCAGGTCGAGGGCGGCCGCCTCCTCGGCGAGGTACAGCGGGTTCTCGTAGCGCATATCGGGGTTGTAGCGTTGGAGTCATTGGCTACCGTCGTCTACAAGTACCTACACACTTGATCGGTGCTGCACGTTTCAGGGTCCGGGTGCGCGGCGTCCTGTCTGAGGTCCGCGATAGTGTCGCGCAGCACGGAGAGCTGCGCGATCTGCTGCTCGATCTCAGCGAGGCGCACGTCAAGCAGGTCGCGCACGTGCTCGCAGGGCGCATGGCCGCCGTCGCGGATGTCGAGGATCTGGCGGATCTGGGCGAGGGTGAGGCCCGCGGCCTGGCCGCGGTGGACGAAGTCGATCCGGGCGACCGTCTCGGGTGCGTAGTCGCGATAGCCGGACTGCGTGCGCTCGGCCGGCGGAAGCAGCCCCTGCCCCTCGTAGAAGCGGAGCGTCTTCGCCGTGGTGCCCGCGCGTTCGGCGAGTTCTCCGATGCGCATCGCGGCCTCCGATCGTTCGGCAGGAGCAGGCTTGACCTTCCCCTGCACTGGAAGGTCCAGTATGGCTGAGACAGAGCAGAAAGCCAAGGACTGACAGGAGCAGCGATGCCTACCAAGTACGACCTCGCCATCATCGGATCCGGAGGCGGAGCATTCGCCGCCGCCATCCGTGCGACCACGCTCGGCAAGTCGGTGGTGATGATCGAGCGCGGGACGCTCGGCGGCACCTGCGTGAACACCGGCTGCGTGCCGTCGAAGGCCCTCATCGCCGCTGCCGACACCCGTCACGTCGCCGCCGACGCTTCAGGCCGGTTCCCGGGGATCGCGGCGACGGCTGAGACAGTGGACATGCCTGCGCTGATCGCCGGGAAGCAGGCGCTGGTCGAGTCGCTGCGCGGCGAGAAGTACGCCGACGTCGCCGACTCCTACGGCTGGCAGGTCCGCCGCGGCGATGCATCGTTCGCCGGCGGCCCAGACGCCCCGGTACTGGAGATCATCGCCGGCGACGGGACGGTCGAGACCATCGAGGCCGACCACTTCCTGGTCGCGACTGGTTCTCGCCCGTGGGCTCCGCCGATCGACGGCCTGGAGGAGACCGGGTACCTGACCTCGACCACGGCAATGGAACTCGCTGAGGTTCCTGAGTCGTTGCTGGTGCTCGGCGGCGGCTACGTCGCCCTGGAGCAGGCGCAGCTGTTCGCTCGCCTCGGCTCGCAGGTCACGCTGCTGGTGCGGTCCCGGCTCGCCTCGAAGGAGGAGCCGGAGGTGTCCAAGGCGCTTCAGGAGGCGTTCGCCGACGAAGGCATCCGCGTCGTCCGCCGCGTGGTGCCCACCCGGGTCTCCCGCGGCACGGGAGGCGAGGCCGTCGTGACCGCCGACGTGTCCGGCGACTCGCAGGAGTTCCGCGCCGAGCAGGTGCTCGTCGCCCTCGGACGCCGTCCCGTCACCGATGGCCTGAACCTCGATGCGGTCGGGGTGAAGACCGGGGACTCCGGCGAGGTGGTCGTCTCCGACCGGCTGCGGTCCTCGAACCCGCGGATCTGGGCCGCGGGCGACGTGACCGGGCACCCCGAGTTCGTCTACGTCGCCGCCCACCACGGCACCCTCGTCGCCGAGAACGCGTTCGCCGACGCCGATCGTGCCGTCGACTATTCCCGCCTGCCGCGGGTGACGTTCACCGGGCCCGCGATCGGAGCGGTCGGGATGACCGAGAAGGAAGTGCTTGCTGCGGGGATCCGCTGCGATTGCCGCGTCCTGCCGCTGCACCACGTGCCCCGCGCGCTGGTCAACCGCGACACCCGCGGGTTCATCAAGATCGTCGTGAACGCCGACACGAACGAGATCCTCGGCCTGACCGCCGTCGCCAAGGACGCCGGAGAGCTCGCCGCCGCCGGTGTCCACGTGCTCGGCAAGACCGTCGCCGAGATCGCCGACGCCTGGGCTCCCTACCTGACGATGGCCGAGGGCATCCGGATCGCCGCGAAGGCCTTCACCACCGACCCGTCGCTGCTGTCGTGCTGCGCATGACCGGCAGCGCAGGCAATCGGGGAGATCTCATCCTGAAGAGGTGCAGACGACGAGCGCCGATCAGGACCGCGACGAACGGCGCGCCGGTCCCGTCGTCGCTGCAGGGACCGGACTGCTCTTGCTGGCATGCTGCGCGCTTCCGTTGCTGCTCTGTTGCGGCCTGCCGCTCATCGCGGCGGGCGGAGCACTCGCGGGCGTCGGTGGGCTCCTCGGTAACCCCTGGATCATCGGTGCCGGGATCGCCGTCGTGATGGCCGTCACGGCGGGGATGCTCGTCAGGTTAGGGCGGCGGCACCGAGGCCGCAGGACCGGCTGCTGCGAAAATCCTTCGACCGCTGATCGGAACCGGTAGCTCGAGCGGATCCAGCCATCATCGCCACCTCGGCCACTTCGGCACCCCGCGACCCTTCCACGTCTCCACGAGACCGGCGGCCGAGCGGACGGACGCGAAGAGCCCGTAGCCGGCCCCGGCGAGACCCACGGAGACCACGAGCCAGCGCCCGATGCCGAGCCAGATGCGCCCGTCCACGTCGAGCGCCCACTGAGCGCCCGTGATGAGACCGGCGATGCCCATCCAGAGCCCGGCGACGACCACGACCACCGGCAGCAGGGCGAGGCACATCGCAGCGGCGGGCGACCAGAGCTGACGCGCTTCGAGCTTCGCCGTCGCCGCCATCATCCGCTCGGCGCGCTCGTTCGAGGCGTCGAGGTTCGCGGTCATCGTGGCCGAGGCCTCCCCGGCGACCTGCTCGACGGCCTTCTCGACCCGCTCCTCAGTACGCTTCTCGATCCGCTGCACCGCGCCGCCGACCTGGCTCACAAGCTTCTGGTTCGTTGTGGCCTGCACCTTCAGACCCTCAATCGCCGAGGCCGTAGCCGCGCGATTCTTCTGCGCCTCCGCGACCAAGGTTCGCGACGCGGCGTTCAAGCTCTCGCCGTTGAGACTCTGCGCGAACTCGCCGAGCGTGCTCGCGATCTCGTTCTGCCTGCTCTCGATACTCGCGATCCTCGCGGACACGTCGCTGGAGGGCGAGGAGGTCGACGCCGGGGTCGTGATCCGCTCCAGCCGCCTCGTCGTCTCCTCGTCCATGACCTTCACGAACCCCGCGAGCTTCTTCTGCTGCTCGGTCAGCGTGGCAATCCTCGTATTCTGCGCCTCGACGGCGGCGAGGATCGAGGTCAACAGCTCCATCGTCTCCGGACTGCCGAGCGGCTGCGGCGACTGCACGGGCCCGTTCTGCTGCTTCAGCCTGTCGAGCGCTGCGCTCATGTTCCTGCTCCTTCTGCTGCTGGTGGTAGTCGAAGAACGCCTGCGCGCCCTCCGGGGTGAAGTCCGCCGAGAGCGCGCTCGCGCGTTTGCGGCGATCGGCGCGGCCGGACTCGCCGCGGCGGTCCTCGATGTAGAGCGTCCAGGTCTCCTGCCCGGCGCGCTTGCCCTTCTTGCTGACGGGGCTGTGCAGCCGCATCCTCGGCACACGTTCCCCGGCGTCGTCGAGCTGCTGGTTCTGCTCCTCGATCACCGCTTCGAGACCGGCCTTGTCCACCACGCGGGGGTCGGCCAGTGCGGCGCTCATCCGGTCACCCATCTCGCGGTCGAGCCCGCCCTCCGCGAAGTCCTCGCGGCGCAGCTCCCAGTCCTTCGGCGCGTGCTCCAGCCGCTTCACGACCGAGAGCCCGTGCTCTCGCATCAGCTCGTCGTTCGCCGACTGCACGCCCCGCTGGTTCCCGGCCTTGCGATCGTGGAACGTCCGGTAGTTCGAGAGCGCCTTTCCGGTCCGGTTGCTGTGATTGATGACCAAGATGTGGTTATGCGGCTTTCTGCCCCGGCCATCCACGTGACTGACCACGAGGCAGTCCGAGTCGGGGTGCATCCTCTTCGCGAGCTGATAGCCGAGATCGTTCACCCGCTGCACGTGCTCCGGGTTCTTCGGGTCGAACTCCTCGTCGCTGAAAGACTGCCGGTAATGCAGCGCCTCGACCTCGCGCGTGGTGTTCTGCGTGAGCGCCCGTGCGCGCGCCGAGAATGCGCCAGGGCCTCCCGGCACTTCGCACGTGATCGCGACGCCCCGCTCGTCCTCCTTCCCGCGGATATAGCGCTCGGTGTCGGCGGCGCTGGTGCTCGGGCTGTAGTGGGTGGTGCTCATGCGGCCGTCCGATCCCCGAGCAAGGCGCGGACCTCGCGCAGCAGCTCGATCAGCTCGGGCACCTCCGACGACAGCGCCACCGCCTCACCGGCGCGCGCGGCGATCCAAGTCGTTGACGTTGATCGCCAGCGGGCGCACCTGGGCAGCCAGCTCACGAGCGTCCGCCGACGCCTGCACACGCGCCTCGACCCCGAGCAGGTGCGCCGCCACGGCGGCGTCCAACTCCTCCGAGCGGGAGGCGTGGAGGGCATCGCGTACGACGGTCCGTACCCACGTGCTCGGAGCCAGCCCGAGCCGCTTCGCACGAGTGCGAAGCGCCGCGAGCGTCTCCTCCCCGAAGTCGGTATCGAGCTTCGCGCGGCCCCCACGACGACGCTTCGCGCCGCCGTGACTCTGACGCACAGCCTCCGCATCAGCCCGACCGGTGTTCACCTGGGAGTCGGTCTGCTGCTCCACCTGTACGCCAGAGTGGCAAGCAGTAGGCCTGTCGGACACATCGCTGACGCTCGTGTCCTCCAGCCCTGCTTGCGAGGGGCCTCCGGCCCCCTCGACCCCCTGGAAGAGCGAATGCTGATCGGTGCTCATGCGGCACCTTCGATCAGCGCCAGCGGCACGTCCGGACTTCGCACCGCGAGCCCGCTGAGCAGCTCCGCGACCGCACCGTCCGCGTCGTGTTCCGCCGAGGTCTCCGGACCGTACGTCAGTTCCCGCGACCCGGCGTTCTGGTGGTACGCGTTGCCGTACATGCCGGGCGTGTGCGCGGCGGTCGGGATGCTGCACTGGTGCCACTCGTAGGGCTCGATCTTCCCGATGTGCTGCACGAGGTAGCGGTTGATGTCGTCGGCGCGGTAGACCTTCACGACCGACGCCAGGCGGCGGATGAACTGGTCCAGCGCCTCGTCCACGTTGCCCTTCTGGCGGGCGTAGTAGAAGAACTCGACCGGCTCGATCGTCGCCGTAATCACGATGAGGCGCGGAGCCACCTCGCCCTTGTTCTTGTACCGAGCCTTCGCAGGCGAGGCGTTATACGGATCGAGCAGCAGCAGCCAATCGTTCGCGTCCATCGCCGAGGCCCGCAGATCGTCCAGCAGCAGCACCTCCTCGCCCCGCCAGTCATCCAATGGGTTCCCCGTCGCGGCACGGTAGACCTGCCACCGCTCGCCATGTGCATTGGCCGCGCTAATCGCCTCGGTGATGAAATCCGTTGCGAACCGAGTCTTGCCGATCCCGGCATCCCCGTGGACGAACACCACGTGCGTCGAGAAGGCACCGGCGCGCAGCTTCGCGGCCGCCCGGTACGCGCGGCGCTGGCCGTAGGCCGACAGCGCGTCGTCGATCTCCCGCTGATGCCGCGAGTAGATGTCGAACAGTTCGTCCGTGAGCATGATCTGATCCCGCGTGATTTCGCCCTGCAGCACCCGCTCCCGCATGTCCTCGAAGTTCTCCGCGACGACCTTCTTCTTCACGTGGGCGCGCCCCTTGAGCCAGGTCTCCCGGCGCTGGGCGTCGATCCCGAGGTAGTCCGGCCCGCGCACCGTGGCGACCTCCGACGGCGCGTACTGATGCTTGTCCGCATACTTCACGTGAGTCAGGTACGACAGCATGTTGTCGAAGGCGTACCGACCGCGGCCCGGCTTCTCGACGTACTGGGGCTCGACGCCGATGCCGAACGCGAGCCGATCCAGCGGCGCGCTCTTCGCACGGCTGGCGAACTTGATGACCGCGTGCAGGTGATCGGGCTTCGGCTCGACCACCAGAGCCTTCTCCGTGTCGCTCCAGACCTCGCGCTCATCCTTGTCGTGCACGATTCCGTAGGCCTCGATGACCTCGCAGCCGATGGCCTCGAGCCGCTGCGCGACGTAGGCGAGGATCGCCCCGGCTCCCTGCTCGAGCAGCGCGGCCCCGTTCGGGTCCTCGGCAGCCCAGGTCCAGTACGACGGATCGAGGTACTGCGTGAGCCCGATGCTCGTCGGGTTGTTCTCCTGCTTAGCCACGGCGACCACCCCCGTCGCAGGCGGCGTGGAGGGCCGCAGAGGGGGTGCGGCGCCTAAATGACCCCGTATTGACCCCCAAATGAGACCTCAAATGAACCCGCGAGGCGACGCGACGCAGCGAAGACGGAATCGGCTTCTGACCAGGCGCGTTGTTGCAAGGCGCGGCAATCGACAAGCCCTTGCCGCGCCCGTAGGAACGAATGAGGCCCCCGAAACTCTTGGAGTGCGAAGCACGGCTGCGGACCGTCATCACGGCGATGGGCAGCCCGCCTTCGGCGGGTGCCAGGCCAGGCCCTCCGGGCGGGGTCAGGTCGGCGGGTGCGGTGCTGAGGTTGCGTGCGTCGGCGTGCATCAGCGACCACCGCCCCGGCCGTAGCGCTTGATGACAGCCTGATGCGTGACGCCGAGGGCGTCGCCGATCCTGGCCCAGGTCACCCCGTCGGCGCGGGCGTCGGCGACGGCGATCTCGACGGCCTCCTCCAGCACGGAGCGGAGCACGCCGAGGTCGTAGAGCTGGGCCTCGCCATCGGCGAGGGACGGGTCGCCCTGTCGCCAGCGGAAGCTGGTCAGGTGATCGAAGGCGGCGGAGTTCGCGCTCATCAGCGACCACCGCCCATCACGGCGGCGACGGCGGCGCGCTGTCGCGGCGTCAGCGGAGTGAGTGCCAGGCGCTCACCGGCTCGGCGACCGGCGGCGCGGGCGGCGGCGATGACGGGATCGAGCCCATCAGCATGCGGAACGGGAGACGAGTCCTGATCGAGAGCAGGGCAGTCAAGCGCGGATGCGCGGGGAACGTCGATAACGACAGACATCGGAAGTCCTCAGATATGAGTATCTTCCGGTTCCCCGCCACGGTAGTTGGGCTGTTTGACCGGCTACTCATCCGGGAGCAGAACCCCGCGCTTCTAAGTCGCGGCCCCGGTGGGATCTTCTTGTCTGCAACCACTCTCCCACGAGTCGACTCACCATTGCAATGACGAGTTGACTCATGAGTCAGTCGCGACGCGGCTCTATGCGAATGAGGTCGGGGTCGAACTTCACGTGACCGGGCGCGATGGGCTCGATGGTCACAGTCACCAGCTCGTCCACGAGCATCCGGCGGCGGTCTATGTCCAACGCCTTCCACTTCGACTCGACAACCTCGCGACGCTCCGCGGTGCCGACCGCCTCCTCCACGTCTGCCAGCAGCTTCGCCGCCACGGATACCGAGCGGTCGAGCAGCTCCGCGTCGATCTCGTCGATGCGGACCTTCACGTCGTTGATCGCCGCGGTGATCTCCAGGACCGGCTGATGGATGTCGCGCAGCAGCGGGCTCAGCTCCTTCACCCGCTCGACCAGGGCGTTCCGTTCGGTCAGCAGTTCCTCGCGATCCGGCCCGGCGGCTTCCTGCGGCATCACGAGGTCGTGCACGTCCACGGACGACAGGCGCGTGAGCACCGCCTCGGTGACCATCGCATCGACGGGCTCGCGCTGGCGGGTGAGATGGAACTGCTCGCCGCAGCGATACGTCGGCTGCTTGCGGCTGTTCGTCCCCGAGACGAGCGTCGCGCCGCACTTCCCACAGAGGCCGATCGTGGACAGGAGGTACTTCGGCTGATTGCCCTGCCTCGCCGACCTCCGCACGTTGTCCTCCAGCTTCGCCACCGCGGCCCGCCACGTCTGCTCGCTGACGATGGGCGGGAACGCCTCGCCCTGCACCGGGTACAGCTCGCCGGATGCGTAGTGCTTGATGTAGCCACAGTAAAGCGGGTTCGCGAGCAGGTAGCGCACGGCATCGACGGAGAATTCCGAGCCGCGGGCGGTGAGGTGGCCAGCGCTGTTCAGGTCCTCCCGGATGCGACGGATCGACAGCGACGGCTCGCCGAGGAACGCGTCGAAGGCCCGCCGAACCGCGTCGGCCTCTTCCTCGATCAGCTCACCCTCCCTCGACCATCCGAACGCCTTCCAGGCGGACGTGGGGATGCCCTCGGCACGTCGGCGCTCGTTCGACCTGATCTGTCGCTCGGCCTTGCGTCGAGCCTCGAACCGGGCGAGAGCGGCGAGCATCGTCGCTCGGAACTCTCCGTCGGCCGTCGAGAGGTCGATCTCGCCGTCCACGGTGACGACGCGCAGGCCGAGGTCGATCAGCGTGTTCAGGTCCTTCGTGCTCCGCAGCAGTCGGTCCATGTCCACGGCGACGACCATCGAGAATCGACCTGCTCGGGCGTCGTCCAACATCTCGGCCCAGCGGGTGCCAGCTCGACGCTTCTTCGTCGCCGACACCGCGTTGTCCTCGTAGACCTCGACCACGTTCCAGTCCTTGGCCTCGGCCAATGCCCTGATCTTCCTCAGTTGTGTATCGACCGTCCAGCGGTCGCCTTTGCGGTCCATGGAGGCGCGGACGTAGGCCGCCACCTCGTTCGTCTTCCTCAGCGCTACCAGTTCGACCATGCAACCAAGCTTACGTGGACGAGTGTTGCAACCCCGACATGCGCTAGCGCATGTCGATGATTCCGGTGCCCACCTCGATCGCCGAGGTGCGCGCGGCGATCGCTCCGAGCAGCGGGATCGGGGACGCCGACTGGCGGACGAAGTGGTGGACGCGGAAGTACGCGCCGTTGACACCGATCTCATCGGCACCGACCGCGATCTCCACGGCGTCGCGAAGCATCGCCGCGGCGTCGGGGTCGCCGGGTCCGCGACCGTGCCCGTAGTGGCCGAAGCTGAGGAATCCGAAAGCCTTCATGCCCGTCCCAACATGGTTGCGAGTTCAACTATTCCGATCCATGAGATCGCTCGGATCGGTGTTCGCCCCGCACAGCACGACGGCGACCTTCTCCCCCGCTGCCGGCCGGTACCCGCCGGGCCTGAGGATGCCGGCGAGCGCTGTGCCCGCCGCATGTTCGACAGCGAGGCGGTACTCGTCCCACAGGAGCTGCCGGGCGTCGACGATCGCCTCGTCGGTCACGAGCACCGACACCGCGCCACCGGAGCGCGCCGCCTGCAGCGCCGTGTCGGAGATGCGGCGCGCACCCAGGGAATCCGCCGCTACCGACTCCACGGCCACATCGACGGGCCGGCCTGCGGCGAGGGCAGCGGACAGCGCGCGGCAGTGCTCCGGTTCGACCGCCACCGTGCGGACGCCGAGGTGCCGCGCCGCGGTCGCCACCCCGGCGAACAGCCCGCCTCCGCCGACCGCGACGACAACGGTGTCGAGATCGGGGACCTGCTCGTGCAGCTCCGCCATGAGCGTGCCGGCGCCGGCCGCGATGAGCCGGTGATCGTAGGCGTGGGACTGCAGGGCGCCGGACCGCGCGGCGAACTCCTGGCAGGCGACCTGCGCCTCGGCATATTCGTCTCCGATCTGCCGGACGTCCGCACCGTAACCGCGCAGGCGCTCGACCTTCACCGCAGGTGCGGTGGCAGGGAGGAACACCGTCGCATGGACTCCCTGTTCCCGGGCCGCCCAGGCGCAGGCCAGTCCGGCGTTCCCGCCGGAGGCGATCGTCACTCCTGCTGCGGGCAGGGTCCCGGATTCGAGGTGCGCCTGGATGAAGTTCTGCGCGCCGCGGGCCTTGAATGACCCGGTGTGCTGGAGGTGCTCGAGGGCGAGGTGGAGCTCGAACGGTGCGCCGTCGGCAACTCGGTGGTCGTCCGCTCGCGTCACCGCGAGCGGCCGCACGTGGGCGCCGATCCGGGCGCGCGCCGCGGTCACCTCCGCGAGGTCGAGTCCGCTCATCGTGCTGTCCCCTCTCGAACGTGCTCCCGGGTTCCATCCTGCCATCCGGCCCCGTGTCCGTGCCGCGTGCGAGGCTTGCGGCATGAACATCACCGCGCTCCTCATCACCGCAGTTCTCTTCCTCCTCGTCGGTGCCGCGCTCGGCTGGCTCATCGGTGCTGCACGCACCCGCAGCGGCTACGTCGGGCAGCTCGCCGAGGCGCGCACCGCCCAGCGCCTCCTCACCGACCGCACCGCCGCGCTCGAGGCCGACGCTCGGCTCGCCACCGAGCTCACCTCCGCCGTCGGTCCGCTCGCCGCCGGCGTCAAGAGCCTCCACACAGAGGTCGGCCGGCACGACCGCGAGCGGATCGAGCAGATCACCCGCCTGAGCACGCAGATCGCCGCGCTCACCGAGCAGAACCAGCGGTTGCAGGAGTCCACCGGGCGGCTGTCGACCGCCCTCCATTCGACGGTGGCCCGGGGGTCGTGGGGCGAGGTGCAGCTGCGCCGCATCGTCGAGTACTCCGGCATGCTCCCCCACGTCGACTTCGACACGCAGGTGAGCGTGAGCCGCGCCGGCGATGGTACGCGCGGCTCTCGTCCGGACCTCGTCGTGCACATCCCCGGCGGCGGCACGATCGTCGTCGACGCGAAGACGCCGCTCTCCGCCCGGCTGCGGTCCGGGGAGGAGGCGCCGGCCCAGGGGGCGGGCGACGACCATGCACGTGCCCTGCTCCGCCACGTCGACCAGCTCGCCTCCAAGGAGTACTGGGCGCTGTTCGACACGGCCCCGGAGTTCGTCGTGTGCTTCGTCCCCACCGACGGTCTGCTCTCCGAGGCCGCGGCCGCCTACCCGCAGCTCATCGACCGCGCGCTGGCGAAGAACGTCGTGCTTGCCTCCCCGTCGACGCTGCTCGTCCTCCTCAAGACCGTCGCGCTCAACTGGCGCCAGCACGAGATCAGCACTTCGGCGAAGGAGGTCATGCGGCTGGGCCGCGAGCTCTACGAGCGCACCGGTCTGCTCAGCGAGCGGCTCACCCGCCTGGGCGGGAGCCTCGACAAGGCCGTCGCGGAGTACAACGGGTTCATCGGCTCCTTCGAGTCCCGCTTCCTCGTCACCGCCCGGAAGTTCCCGGCCACCGGGGTCGTGCAGGACGAGCTCGCTGCATTCGATCAGCTCGACGGGCAGACCCGCGGGATCAGCGCCGCCGAACTCGCCTCTCCCCCGGAGCTGCGCGAGGGCGGTCCCAGCCGGGGTGGAGGTGATGCCCGGCGAAGCGCGTGATCGCAGGCGGAGCTCCGGGTGCGTGCCCGAGCGTTCAGTGGGCGGGGGCCCCGAGGTGTTCGCTCAGACAGGGCCGGTGCCGGTATCTGGGCCCGTGGGCGTGCGCCGGCGCCGGCACCGCATGAGAACGAACGCACCGGCCGCGAGGCCAGCGAGCACGACGGCCACGGCTCCGATCACCGCCATGATGCTCGGGGAGATCGCGAAGCCGGCCGCTCCGTCCTGCGCACCGGGGCCGGATCCGGCGCAAAGACGGGCTCCGGCGGCTGACCTTGACGTGATCACGCTATGAACCGGCGATGAATCGCAGATGATAAGCGGATGAGAACGTTCTCATCCGCGGTCGGAGGAGCCGGGACTCAGCGCAGCTCGTGGTCCCGGTCGGCGCCGTTCCTCTTGTTCGAGGTCTCCTGCCCGGCGGCCTTGAGATCCTTGCGGAGCTCGCGCGGGAGCGAGAACATCAGGTCCTCCTCCGCGGTGCGGATCTCCTCGACGGCGTCGAAGCCGTAGTCGGAGAGCAGGCGCAGGAGGTCCTGCACCAGGGTCTCCGGGACGCTCGCCCCGCTCGTCACACCGACAGTCGCGACGTCGTGGAACCAGGACTCGTCGACCTCGCGGGCGAAGTCGACGCGGTAGGCGGCCTTCGCCCCGTGCTCGAGCGCGACCTCGACGAGGCGCACCGAGTTCGAGGAGTTCGCCGAGCCCACGACGAGCACGAGGTCGGCGTCGGGGGCGACCTTCTTCACCGCGACCTGGCGGTTCTGGGTCGCGTAGCAGATGTCGTCGCTCGGCGGGTCCTGCAGGGAAGGGAACCGCTCGCGCAGGATGTTCACCGTCTCCATGGTCTCGTCGACGCTCAGGGTGGTCTGCGAGATCCACACGAGCTTCTCCGGGTTCTCCACCGTCACGGTGCGCGCCTCGGCGGGGTTCTGCACGAGGGTGATGTGCTCCGGCGCCTCGCCCATCGTGCCCTCGACCTCCTCGTGGCCGGCATGGCCGACGAGCAGGATCGAATAGCCGTCGCGGGCGAACCGGACCGCCTCGCGGTGGACCTTGGTGACGAGCGGGCAGGTCGCGTCGATCGTCGACAGGCCGAGCGCCTCGGCCTCCCGGTGGACCTGCGGGGACACGCCGTGGGCGGAGAACACGACGCGCTCGCCGGCGGGCACCTGGTCGGTCTCGTCGACGAAGATCGCCCCGCGGGCCGACAGCGTGTCGACGACATGGCGGTTGTGGACGATCTCCTTGCGGACGTAGACCGGGGCGCCGTAGTGGTCGAGCGCGCGCTCGACGGCGATGACGGCGCGGTCCACCCCGGCGCAGTAGCCGCGCGGGGCGGCGAGCAGCACCTTCTTCTCCACTCCCTCGGGGGACCGGATCTCGGAAGGCTCCAGCCGCTTGCGCGGCATGGCGGGCACGGGAACAGTCACGGTAGAAGTCACCCGACCAGTCTAGGGAAGGAACCTGAGCACCTCCACCGAGCCGACGCCGGGGCGGGTCCTGCGCGCGACGGGGCGAGCGGGCGCCCGTGTCCGTGCCGGGCACTAGACTCGGCGCAGACACCGAACGAGAGGGCAGGGAGATGGTGCAGAGGATCTCGGGCACCCCGGGGACGCTGGGCGCGGACGTGCCCCGCGAGCGGGCGCGGACCGCCGCGGAGACGAGCCCGGACAACCCCTGGCCGCTCAGCCTGCTCAGCCGCAACATCAAGACCTACATCGACCGGATGTCCGCCGTCTGGATCGAGGGACAGGTCATCGAGCTCAACCGCCGCGGCAAGGCGAGCTATCTCACACTGCGCGACGTCGACGAGGAGATGTCCCTGCCGGTGCAGGTGTGGAACTCCGTGCTCGAGCGGATCGACGCCCCGCTGTCGGAGGGCGCACGGGTGGTCGTCAACGTCAAGGCCGACTTCTGGCTCAAGGCCGGCCGGCTCACCATGCGCGCCAACGACATCAGGCCGGTCGGCCTCGGGGAGCTGCTCGCACGCCTCGAGAAGCTCCGCCGCCAGCTCGGCGCGGAGGGCCTGTTCGCTCCCGAGCGCAAGCAGCGCCTGCCGTTCCTGCCGAACCGGATCGGGCTCATCACCGGGCGCAACTCGGATGCGGAGAAGGACGTCATGCGCAATGCCGCGCTGCGCTGGCCGGCCGTCGCTTTCGAGGTCCGCACCGTCGCCGTGCAGGGGCCGGACGCCGTCCCGCAGGTGCGGGCGGCGCTCGCGGAGCTCGATGCCCTGCCGGAGGTCGACGTCATCGTCATCGCGCGCGGCGGCGGCAGCCTCGAGGATCTCCTCCCCTTCTCCAACGAGTCGCTCATCCGGGCGGTCGCGGAGGCTCGCACGCCGGTGGTGTCGGCGATCGGTCACGAGGCCGACCGGCCGATCCTCGACGAGGTCGCCGACCTCCGCGCCTCCACCCCGACGGACGCCGCGAAACGGATCGTGCCGGACATCCACGAGGAGCGGATGAACCTCCTCCAGGCCCGGGCAGCGCTCGACGGCGCGATCGACCGGCTGCTGCGCCGCGAGTCCGAGGCGCTCGCCGCGGTCCGCTCCCGGCCGGTGCTCGCCCACCCGGAGTCGATGATCGGCACCCGGGCCCAGGACGTCGAGGCGCTGCGCGCCCGCGCCTGGCAGTCCGGGAGTGCGGCGGTCCGCCACGCCTCGGCCCAGATCGAGCACCTGCGGACACAGGTGCGCTCCCTGTCCCCGCGCAACACGCTCGCCCGCGGCTACGCCGTCGTGCAGACCGCCGACGGTGCGGCCGTACGGTCCTCGGCGGAGCTCGCCGCCGGGCAGGCCGTGCGCGTCCGGGTCGCCGAGGGCGGCTTCGCGGCCCAGGTCACCGAGGTCCACCCCGAACCCGATCACCACACCGCAGCCCGTTCCGGCACAGGAGGAGAACCCGCATGAGCGAGACCACGACGAATACCCCGGACGCCGCGGGCGCGGGCTCCGCGGAGCCCGACATCGCGGACCTGAGCTACGAGGAGGCGCGGGCCGAGCTCGTCGCTGCCGTCACCCGTCTCGAAGCCGGCAACCTGCCGCTCGAGGAGTCGCTGCGGCTGTGGGAGCGCGGCGAGGCGCTCGCCGACCGCTGCCAGGCCTGGCTCGACGGCGCCCGCGAGAAGCTCGAGACCGCGAAGGCGAAGCGCGCCGACACCGAGGGCTGAGGACTCCGAGGACTGAGAGCGGTCCGCGCAAGCCGCCGCTCAGGCGCCCTCGACGATCTCCGTGGCGAAGCGGTCGTAGGTCTCCCAGGCGGCGGTGCCCTTGAGGACGACGGTCGTGCCGTCGACCTCGCCGACGAGCGCCTGGTCGCCGCGGGAGTTCTCATAGGCGGTGAAGGTCTGCCCGGCGATCTCGCGCGTGCCGGACTCGGACAGCTCGTCGGTCACCATCGAGCGCACCCAGTTGTCGTTGCCCTGCGACTGCCGCAGCGACATCCATTCGCGCTCCGGGCCCACCCAGGACACGTACCAGGTCTCCACGGCCGGGGTGCCCATGGGCTCGAGGTTCGCCTCGTTGCTCGTCCACCCCTCGGGGAGCGCGGGCACGGCGAGGGTGAAGTCGGCCGAGGTCTGGGCGGACTCCGCCATCCCGACGTAGTCGACCTCTCGGGTGAGCTCCATCTCCGGACGCGGCACGAAAGCGAACGCGACGAGGACCGCGGCCAGGCAGACGCCGAGCGCGATCACCATGTTCACCCAGTTGGACGACATCCGGATGCGCCGCATCTCCTCGCGCGAACCGGGCTGCACCGGGACTCTTCCTGTGTCACTCACCCGGCCATTGTCCCGTGTCGCGGGCACCGGTCCAAACCGGGGAGCCACCGAACCGATGCCGGGGCGGTGGTTGCCCGGCCCGCGCGGGTGGCACAATGAGCCTATGAGTGAGACGACGCCGTCAGAGACCCCAGCCCAGACCGAGAAGGCGCACCACGGCGGAGGCCGTGCCGAGACCCCGCCCGTCGCGGTCACCGACTCCTGGACCCAGAAGCTCCGGGACGCCGAGGGCGGGCCCGACCGCAACCTCGCCCTCGAGCTCGTCCGCGTCACCGAGGCCGCGGCGATCGCCGCCGCCCCGTGGGTGGGGCGCGGCGACAAGCTCGCCGCCGACGGCGCCGCCGTCGCCGCGATGCGCAACGTCATCTCCACCGTCCGGATGGACGGCACCGTCGTCATCGGCGAGGGTGAGAAGGACGAGGCGCCGATGCTCTTCAACGGCGAGTCCGTGGGCGATCGCCAGGGGCCCAAGTGCGACGTCGCCGTCGACCCGATCGACGGCACCACGCTCACCGCCAAGGGCATGCCCAACGCGATCTCCGTCATGGCGGTGAGCGAGGGCGGCGCGATGTACGACCCGTCCGCCGTGTTCTACATGGAGAAGCTCGTCACCGGCCCCGAGGCCGCCGACGCCATCGACCTGCGCCTGCCGGTGGCGGAGAACATCCGCCGGGTGGCCAAGGCCAAGGGCCAGCGCACCGACATGTCCTCGGTCACCGTCGTCATCCTCGACCGCCCGCGCCACGCGCAGCTCATCGACGAGGTGCGGCAGGCCGGCGCCCGCATCCGCCTCATCAGCGACGGCGACGTCGCCGGGGCGATCGCCGCGTGCCGCCCCGGTTCGGGCATCGACATGCTCATGGGCATCGGCGGCACCCCCGAGGGCATCATCACCGCGTGCGCGATCAAGGCGCTCGGCGGCGTGATCCAGGGCCGCCTGTGGCCGCAGTCGGACGAGGAGCGGGAGAACGCGGAGGCCGCCGGCCTCGAGTTCGGCGCCGTGCTCAACACTGATGACCTCGTGACCGGCGACAACACGTACTTCGTCGCCACCGGCATCACCGAGGGCGACCTCATCGAGGGTGTGCGCTACGAAGGACGGCGGGTGCTCACCCACTCGCTCGTCATGCGCTCGAAGTCCGGCACCGTGCGCAACGTCTACGCCGAGCACCAGCTCGAGAAGACCCACTCCTACGTCGAAGCCGCGGAGGAGGCCGCGCGCCGTGGCCTCGTCTGATCCGCGATCCGGCTCCCCGGAACGGGCAGCGCCCGGATCCGCGAGCGCACCGCAGCAGGCGCAGACCCCCTCGGAGGTCTACCGGCGCCTCATGGACGGCAACCAGCGGTTCGTCGACGGCACCCCGGCGCACCCCAACCAGGACGCCTCCCGCCGCGAGGCGCTGACCGCTGCACAGGCCCCCTTCGCCACCCTGTTCGGGTGCGCGGACTCCCGCGTCGCCGCGGAGATGATCTTCGACGTCGGGCTGGGCGAGATGTTCGTCGTCCGCACCGCCGGCCAGGTCGCGGACTCGGTGACGATCGGCAGCCTCGAGTACGGCGTCGAGGTGCTCGGCACCCCGCTGCTCATCGTGCTCGGACACGACAGCTGCGGGGCGATCACGGCCGCGCTGAATTCCTTCGCCACCGGTGACATGCCCGAGGGCTTCATCTCCGACGTCGTGTCCAAGCTGCTCCCCTCGGTGGTCCGCGCGACCGGCGCGGGGCGCGGCGACGTCCAGGGCACCGTCGTGCAGAACACCATCGACACCGTGCGCCGTCTCCCCCAGCGCTCGGCGATCCTGCGGCAGGCCGTCGAGGACGGCCGCCTCGTCATCGCCGGGCTGACCTACCGGCTCGCCGACGGCCGGGTCAACCTCGTCGCGAAGCTCGATGCGAGCGGCGTCACCGAGACGCCGCAGGCCGACTCCGCCCCCGAACCCGCCGCCTGATCCGACCGCCGCCCACACCCCCGACCCCTGAGGCGCGGGCCCGCAGCCCGCATCACGACACCAGCAAGGAGCTGAGAAGAAGCATGAGCGAAGAATTCCGCATCGAGCACGACACCATGGGCGAGGTCAAGGTCCCCTCCCAGGCCCTCTACCGGGCGCAGACGCAGCGCGCCGTCGAGAACTTCCCGATCTCCGGCTCGACGCTCGAGAGCGCCCACATCGCCGCGCTGGCCCAGGTCAAGAAGGCCGCGGCGCGCGCGAACGAGGAGCTCGAGGTCCTCGATGCCGCCCGCTCGAAGGCGATCCAGGCCGCCGCGGACTCCGTCATCGCCGGCGAGCACGACGGGGAGTTCCCGATCGACGTGTTCCAGACCGGTTCCGGCACCTCCTCGAACATGAACACCAACGAGGTGCTCGCCACCCTGGCCACCCGTGCGCTCGAGGGCGAGGGCATCGAGGTCCACCCCAACGACCACGTCAACGCCTCGCAGTCCTCGAACGACGTGTTCCCGACCTCGGTCCACGTGGCCGTGACCTCGGCGCTCGTCCACGACCTCACGCCCGCGATGGAGCACCTCGCCACGTCGCTGGAGAAGAAGGCGAAGGAGTTCGAGAACGTCGTCAAGTCCGGCCGCACCCACCTCATGGACGCCACCCCGGTGACGCTCGGCCAGGAGTTCGGCGGCTACGCCGCGCAGGTCCGCTACGGCATCGAGCGGATCCGGGCCTCGCTCCCCCGCGTCGCCGAGGTCCCCCAGGGCGGCACCGCAGTAGGCACCGGCATCAACACCCCGGCCGGCTTCTCCTCCCGCGTCGTCGAGCTCCTCGCCGAGCAGACCGGCCTGCCGATCACCGAGGCGCGCAACCACTTCGAGGCGCAGGCCAACCGCGACGGCCTCGTCGAGGTGTCCGGCCAGCTCCGCACGATCGCCTACAGCTACATGAAGATCAACAACGACCTGCGCTGGATGGGATCGGGCCCGAACACCGGCCTGGGCGAGCTCCACATCCCCGACCTCCAGCCCGGCTCGTCGATCATGCCCGGCAAGGTCAACCCGGTGATCTGCGAGGCCGCGATCCAGGCCGCCGCCCAGGTCATCGGCAACGACACCACGGTCGCCCTGTCCTCGACGAACGGCGCCTTCGAGCTCAACGTGGGCATCCCGGTGATGGCGAAGAACCTCCTCGAGTCGATCCGCCTCATCGCGAACGTCTCCACCGTCATGGCCGACAAGATGATCGACGGGCTCACCGCGAACGAGGAGCGCTGCCGCTTCCTCGCCGAGGCCTCGCCCTCGATCGTCACCCCGCTCAACAAGGTCATCGGCTACGAGGCGGCGGCGAAGATCGCCAAGCACGCGGTGAACAGCAAGATGACCGTCAAGGAGGCGACGATCGACCTCGGCTTCGTCGAGGACGGCTCGATCACCGAGGCCGACCTCGACAAGGCCCTCGACGTCACCACGATGATCGGCGACTACAGGTAGAACCGACGCCCACGGCGTCACCGTCGTCGAGCGGTCGCTTCCCTCCGGCCTCCTGCCCCGGAACGCCAGGGAAGCGACCGCTCGATGCTGTTCGACAGGAGACGAGCGATGCGCGAGCTCGCTGCTCGCCTGCGCGCCGCGCATGCGGAGGCGACGATGACCGGCTGGGACTTCTCCCGCCTCGACGGTCGGCTGCGCGCCGACGACCCGCCGTGGGACTTCGAGGCCGACTGCCGCACCGCGCTGGGCGCGTCCCGAACCGCAGCGGACCTCGGGACCGGCGGCGGCGAGCGGCTCCTCGCCCTCCTCGCCGGCCTGCCGACGGGGAGGGCGCCGGCAGAGCCCGGGCAGCAGCGGCCCACCGTGACCGCGACCGAGGGGTGGGAGCCGAATCTGCCCGTCGCCCGGGCCGCCCTCGCCCCGGCCGGGGTGGAGGTGCTCGCCTACGACTCCGAGGCCGGTGACCGGCTGCCGTTCCCCGACGCCTCGCTCGACCTCGTCATGGCCCGGCACGAATCCTTCGCCGCGACCGAGGTCGCCCGCTGCCTGCGCCCGGGCGGCATGCTGCTCACCCAGCAGGTCGACGGCACCGAGGCCGGGGAGCTGCGCGAGTGGTTCGGCGGCGCGCCGCTCCACGCGGAGGTGCGCCTGCCGATCATGGTCGCGGAGCTCGCCGCCGCCGGGCTCACGGTGGACCGCGCCGAGGACTGGGCGGGCACGATGGAGTTCCGCGACGCCGAGGCGCTCGTCGAGTACCTCGGGCTCGTCCCCTGGGACGTCCCGGGCTTCGCCGTCGACGACCACCTCGAGACCCTCGTCCGGCTCGACGCCGCCCCGATCCAGGTGACGCAGAAGCGCTTCCGGGTGACGGCCCACCGGCCGCCTGCCTACCATGGGGCATGACCCTGCATCCGCACCTCGTCCCGCTCTCCGCCCTGCTCGGGGTGTGGCGCGGGCCCGGCCACGGCGAGTACCCGACGATCGACTCCTTCGACTACACCGAGGAGCTGACCTTCACCGACGTAGGGAAGCCGTTCCTCGCCTACCGACAGCGCACCTGGGCGCCCGACGGCCGGCCGCTCCACACCGAGACCGGGTTCCTCCGCTCCCCCGGTGAGGGGCGCATCGAGATCGTCCTCGCCCAGCCCACCGGGCAGACCGAGCTCGCCGAGGGCACGCTCGCCGCACACGACGACGGCTTCGAGATCCGCCTGCGCTCCCGGGTGGTCAACTCCGCGAGCGCGAAGCCCGTGAAGACGACCGAGCGGGTCTACCGGCTCTCCGGCGACGTGCTCGCCGTGGACTTCGCGATGGCCGCGGTGGGCCTGCCGCTCACCCACCACCTCGCCGCGCGGCTCGAGCGGGCCCCGGCAGAGCCCTGAGCCTCCGCTGCGCACCCGCACCGGGTCAGTGCATGTCGTACTCCTCGAGGACGCTCGTGACGAGGGCCGCGATCGCCGAGCGCTCGGAGCGGGTGAGGGTGATGTGGGCGAACAGCTGGTGCCCCTTGAGCTTCTCGATCACCGCGGCGACGCCGTCGTGGCGGCTCACCCGCAGATTGTCGCGCTGGGCGACGTCGTGGGTGAGGACCACGCGCGAGTTCTGCCCGAGGCGCGAGAGCACCGTGAGCAGCACATTGCGCTCGAGCGACTGCGCCTCGTCGACGATGACGTAGGCGTCGTGGAGGGAGCGGCCGCGGATGTGGGTGAGCGGCAGCACCTCGAGCAGCCCGCGGTGGACGACCTCGTCGATGACGTTCTTCGACACGAGGGCTCCGAGGGTGTCGAACACCGCCTCCGCCCACGGGTTCATCTTCTCGCCCTCGGAACCGGGCAGGTAGCCGAGGTTCTGCCCGCCGACGGCATAGAGCGGCCGGAACACCATGATCTTCTCCTGCGTCCGGTCCTCGAGCACGGCCTGCAGGCCGGCCATGAGCGCGAGTGCGGACTTCCCGGTGCCCGCCCGCCCGCCGAGGGACACGATGCCGATGTCCTGATCGGTGAGGAGATCGATCGCGATCCGCTGCTCGGCGGAGCGCCCGTGCACGCCGAACACATCCCGGTCCCCGCGCACGAGCTTGATCCGGTTCGGCCCCACGACCCGGCCCAGCCCGGAACCGCGCGGCGAGCTCAGCACGAGCCCGGTGTTGACGATCTCCCCGGCGACGGCCTCGGTCTCGAGGTGCCCGGTGTCGAACAGCGTCTTCATCTCCGCCTCGTCGAGCGCCGCCTCGGACAGGCCGGTGAAGCCGGAGTCGATCGCGAGCTCGGCGAGGTACTCCTCGGCGCGCAGGCCGAGCGCGGAGGCCTTGACGCGCATCGGGATGTCCTTCGTCACGACGATGACGGCGTCGCCCTCGGCCTGGAGGTTGCGGGCGACGGCGAGGATGCGGGTGTCGTTCTCCCCGCGGTCGAATGCCACCGGCATGCCCGAGGAGTCCACGTGGTTGATCTCGACCCGCAGCGATCCGCCCTCCTCGCCGAGCGGCAGCGACTCGTCGAGACGACCGAACTCCTGCCGGAACTCGTCGAGCATGTTGAGCGCCTTGCGGGCGGCGAAGCCGAGCTCCGGGTGGTGGCGCTTGCCCTCGAGCTCGCTGACGACGATGAGCGGGATCACCACCTCGTGCTCGGCGAAGCGGTACACCGCGTTCGGATCCGACAGCAGCACCGAAGTGTCGAGGACGTAGGTGGTGCGGGATGATGCGGTCATGCTGGGCTCCCCTGTGCATCGTCTGCCGAGGCGCCCGTTCCCTGTCCTTCCCCGACGAGATGTGCACCCCGGGTTGGTGTCGGCCAACTGCTCCTCAACCTACCCGCGGCTCCCGGTCGCGACCGGCGGCGCGCCGGACCGGCGTGTGACAGCAGGATGAACAGCGGCTGAATCGCAGCGCCGGCATCTTCCCTCGGGTGCGGCTAGCGCCCGTAGCGGCGGTTGCGCTGCCCGTAGGAGCGCACGGCGCGGAGGAAGTCGGTGCGCCGGAAGTCGGGCCAGTAGGCCTCGCAGAAGTAGAACTCGGAGTACGCGGACTGCCACATGAGGAACCCGGACAGGCGCTGCTCGCCGGAGGTGCGGATGATGAGGTCCGGGTCCGGCTGCCCCCGGGTGTAGAGGTGCTCGGAGATGCAGGCCTCGCTCAGGCTCTCGAGCGCCTCGTCGAGCGTGGCTCCGGCGGCCCGCTCCTCGGTGAGCCAGCTGCGCACCGCGTCGACGACCTCCTGCCGACCGCCGTAGCCCACCGCGACGTTGACGGTGAGGAGCTTGGCGGTGGGCTCGCCGGAGGCGGAGCGCTGCTGGGCGCCGATGAGCTGGGAGCGCAGCGGCTCGGGGATCATCCCCAGGTCACCGACGAGCTGCACCGAGGCGGTCTCCCGGTCGGCGATGTCCGAGGCCATCCGGGCGATGATGTCGGTGAGCGCCGCGACCTCCTCGGCGGGCCGGGCGAGGTTCTCCTTCGAGAGCACATAGAGCGTGACGACCTCGACGCCGATCTCCTCGCACCAGCCGAGGAACTCGAGGATCCGCCCGGCGCCCATCCGGTGGCCGTGCTCGGTGGTCGTGCCGAACTCCTTGGCCCAGCGCCGGTTGCCGTCGGTGATGATCCCGACATGGCGCGGCACCTGCTCGCCGGGGGCGATCCTGCGCACGATGCGGTGGTCGTAGAGTCGGTAGAGCGCCGACTGCAGAGTTCCTTTCACGCGCATGGTCCTCAGCGTACCCGGCCCGCGCGGGAGCGGCATGCGGCGCCCGATAGAATCGGTGGCATGGATTCCCCCGTCACCCGGCCGCCCGAACCCCCCTCCGAGGCACCCGCCGGCGGCGGCAGCTTCTACGGCAGCCGGCGCGGCCGCGCGATCCGCCTCGAGCTCAGTCGGCTGGCCGGGCAGATCAGGCCCTCGTGGCGCGGCTGGATCCACGCCGGGGCGTTCCCGCTCGCCGTGATCGGCGGGCTCGCACTCATCATCCTCTCCCCCACCATCGCCTCGCGCATGGCCGCGGCGGTGTTCACCGTCACCGGCATGATGCTGTTCGGCACCTCGGCCGTCTACCACCGCGGGCGCTGGCGGATGCGGGTGCGGCTGCTCCTGCGCCGCCTCGACCACGCGAACATCTTCCTCATCATCGCCGGCACCTACACGCCGCTCGCCGTCCTCATGCTCGATCGCGGCGCGGCCACCGTGCTGCTGAGCATCATGTGGATCGGTGCGATCCTCGGGGTGATCTTCCGGATCGTGTGGACGACCGCCCCGCGCTGGCTGTTCGTCCCCGTCTACGTCGGGATCGGGGTCACCGGGGTCGGCCACCTGCCCCAGATCTGGCAGGAGAACCCCGCGGTCGCGATCCTCGTCATCGTCGGCGGCGCGCTCTACATCGCCGGTGCGGTGATCTACGGCATCAAGCGGCCCGACCCCGCCCCGCGGGTGTTCGGGTACCACGAGATCTTCCACACCCTCACGGTGCTCGGCTTCGGCTGCCATCTCGCCGCCCTGCTCGTCGGCGCGGTGACGACGAACCCCGAGCTCTGAGCCGGGCGGTCCGGCTCAGGTGCGAGGCGGGGTGTCCCCGGCATCCGTGTCCGCGACATCCGAGTCGGGTCCGACGGCATCGCCCTGCCCGTCGTGGCCGTGGTTGAGGGGCTGGTTCTCCTCGCCCGGACGCCGCATCGGGATCGGGTAGCGGTCGACCGCGTGGTCCTTGGCGCGCACGCGGCGCACGCGCTTGAGCGCGTCGCGGATGAGGAAGATGGCCGCGACCACGATGAAGAACGTCACGAGGAAGCCGATGGTGCCCGGGGTGACGAGCACCGGGTCCGGGTACTCGATGTCCTCGGTGGGCGCCGGCGACTGGGCCAGCGCGATGAGTGCGGCGTTCATCCCTCGTCCTCTCGGGCACCCTGGCCCAGGGGTCCGGTGTCGGGCACTCGCCGCCCTGAGTCGTCGATCACGCCGGCGAACAGATCCGATTCGACGAACTCCTGTGCGCCGTCGAGCGGGTCCCGTCCGGTGAAGTCGAGGGCGAGCTCGAACTCCTCCGAGGTCCAGTACTTCTTCGAGGCCTCACGGGCCCCGGTGAAGAACCCGCCCTCCGGATCGATCTGGGTGGCGTGGGCGAGCAGCGCACGGTCGCGCTGCTCGAAGTGCTCGCGGCACTCGATCCGGGTCGACAGCCAGGTGCGACGCGTGTCCGCCCGCTCCCGGTAGCGCTCGAGCATCTCGCCGAACGGCGATTCGAGCCCGTCGGCGAGCATCCGCTCGTGGATGATGAGCCATTTCGTCGGGGAGAGGTCCTGGTTGTAGTAGACCTTCTGCACCTGCCAGGGCTCGCCGAGCTCCGGGTTGTCCTCCGGGTGGGCGGCGGATTCGACTGCCGCCATCGTCACCTCGTGGGTCTTGATGTGGTCCGGGTGCGGGTAGCCCCCGAGCTCGTCGTAGGTGGTGACGACGTGCGGCCGGAAGCTGCGGATGAGGTGCACGAGCGGACGTGCAGCGACCGCGGTGGGGGTCCGGTAGAAGCAGCCGTGCGGGGTCTCGACGGCCGGGTCGCCCTCGGGCAGCCCGGAGTCGACGAAGCCGATCCAGCGGTGCTCGGCGCCGAGCTCGGCGGCCGCGCGGGCCATCTCGTCGCGGCGCAGCCCGGCGATGTCGCGGGCGGCCTGCGGACTCTGGAGCAGCGCCGGGTTGAGGATGTCCCCGGCCTCCCCGCCGGTCATCGTCGCGATCATCACCCGCGCCCCGCGCTCGGCGTAGAGGGCGGTCGTCGCCGCCCCCTTGGAGGATTCGTCGTCGGGGTGAGCGTGCACCGCCAGCAGACGCAGTCCGTGGTAGGGCAGTGACTCCGAGGACGGGTGACTCATGGGTGGCGGTACCTCTCGACACGGGCCCACCGGGTCCGCGCCGCGGGGGCGGGCTCTCCGGTGGGACGACAATTCGACTACTCTAGATTAGTGCGCCGCACGGACACGAGACGAATCGGGATCGACTGCATATGACCACGGCACACGCCGCCATCGCCGAACGGTACGGGAGCGCCCGCCCACCGGCCGGCCGGCCGCCGCGCCGGCGCGGCTTCGCGATCGCCGCCGCCGCGGGCATCGCCGTGATGATCGCGCTCGCCGCCTGGTACTCCTTCGCCCCGCGCACCACCCCCACCGATCCCACGACGATCGGCTACGAGGTCGTCGACTCCACCCGCACCATCGCCCACGTGTCGGTCGTCCCGGACGCCGAGCGCACGATCGAGTGCATCGTGCAGGCGACGAACGAGCAGGAGGCGATCGTCGGCTTCCGCGAGGTCACCGTCGATCCGGACCCGGCGGCCGACGAATCCCGCCCCGCGCAGCTCCGCCTCGACATCGCGACCACCCAGCTCGCGGCGAGCGGGCATGTGGATTCCTGCTGGTTCCTCGACTAAACTGGAGCCTTCGAACACTGTTCACTCCCGGAAGCCGACCGGCTCCCGGGAGTTCTCATTGCAGTTCGGCCGCAGCCTGCGGCCGGGATTAGGAGTGACATGACCGAGGACATCACGGGTGAGGAGACCTGGCTCAGCCAGGAGGCCTTCGATCGCCTGACCAAGGAGCTCGAGCACCTCAAGGGGCCCGGTCGTGTCGAGATCGCCGAGCGCATCGAGGCCGCCCGCGACGAGGGCGACCTCAAGGAGAACGGCGGCTACCACGCCGCACGCGAGGAGCAGGGCAAGCAGGAGGCCCGGATCCGTCAGCTCGAGCACCTGCTCGCGCGCGCCCAGGTGGGCGAGACCGACACCGACACCACGGTGGTCTCCCCCGGCAAGGTCATCACCGTCGACGCCGGCGGCCGCGAGCTCACCTTCCTGCTCGGCTCCCGCGAGATCGTCGACGAGAACGAGACGATCAACGTCGTGTCCGAGCAGGCTCCCCTCGGCGCGGCCGTCAACGGCAAGAAGGTCGACGACACCGCCGAGTACGAGGCGCCCAGCGGCAAGACCATCGCCGTCACCGTCAAGCGCATCGAGGCCTACACCGGCTGATGCGCCGCCGGAGACCATCCGGCACGCAGCGATCGACGCAGCAGAACGGCCCGGGGCTCACGCCCCGGGCCGTTCGCGTCGGTGCGCCCGGCGGCCGGACCCCGACTCAGAGCCGGGTGTCGGGATCCCCCGAGCCGGGTCCGCGCCCCGAGGCCGGTGCATCTGTGCCGCGTGCCTGCGCGGCGTCCTTCGCCTGTGAGCCGCGCGCGGACGATCCGTGCGCCTGCGGCGCCGGGTCCTGCTCCTCCTGCAGCGAGGTGCGCAGCGGGGAGTCGTCCGGGTCGTCGTCGAGCACGGGTCTCTCCTCGCCGTCCTCGACCGTCGTCTTCGCCTCCTCGTCCGGGGCGAAGACGTCCTTGCCGGAGAGGTAGAGGACGACGGTGTTGATCACCGCGATGAGCGGGACGGCGAAGAGCGCGCCGGGGATGCCGTAGAGGAAGCCGCCGGCGGCCACCGCGAGGACCACCGCGAGCGGGTGGACGGAGACGGCCTTGCCCATGATGAACGGCTGCAGGACGTTGCCCTCGATCTGCTGCACGAGGAGCACGACGCCGAGCATGATGAGCGCGGAGACGAAGCCCTGCGAGACGAGCGCGACGATGACCGCGATGGCGCCGGTGGCCACCGCACCGACGATCGGGATGAAGGACCCGAGGAAGACGAGCACGGTGAGCGGGATGACGAGCGGCAGTCCGAGGAAGAACGCGCCGATGCCGATGCCGACCGCGTCGACGCCGGCGACGATGATCTGCACCCGCACGTACTGGACGAGGGTCTGCCAGCCGCGCAGCGCCGCGCCCTCCGCCTGGGCACGGGCGGGCTTGGGCAGGAGCCCGACGAACCAGCTGAAGATGCTGCGGCCGTCGTAGAGGAAGAAGAAGGCGGTGAACAGGGTGAGGAGGAGACCGGTGAGGAAGCTGCCCACCGAGCTCGCCGCGCCGACCGCCCCGCCGAGGATCTGCGAGGAGTGGCTCTGCAGGTACGCGGTGGCCTGGTTGACGCCGTCGTCGATCGCCTGGGAGATGCGCGCGGACTCGAGGCCGAACGGGTTGCCCTGGAGCCAGTCGCTGATCGAGCGGAAGCCGGCGACGACCTGGTCGGCGAGGTCGGTGAAGCCGACGACGATCTGCTGGCCGACGAGGTAGAGCAGGCCGACGACGAACACGATGAAGCCGACGAAGGAGATCAACGAGGCGAGCACCTGGGGCAGCCCGATCCGGCGCAGCAGGCCGACGAGCGGGGACAGGAGCGCGGAGATGAGGAGCGCGATGAGCGCCGGCAGGACGATCATGCTGACCTTGGACAGCAGCCACAGCGCGACCCCGATCCCGGCGAGCACGACGATGGTGCGCCAGCTCCACGCCGCGGCGAGCCGCATGGGCGGGGCGACGTAGGGCTCGTAGGCCCCGCGCCCGAGCTCGTCCTCGGTCGGCTCGGCATAGACCGCCGGCCCGGGGGCGAGGGTGCCGAAGCTGCCGCCGGGGCGCTGGGCCGCCTGGTCGCGACGGAGCCTGAATTCGTCCCACACACTGCGCAGTCGCCGGGTCATCCCGGTCCGGGTCTCGTTGGCCATGGGCCCCACTGTATCGCCTAGACTCGCCACGGAACCGAAAGGACGGGGATGCGGCGAACGACGAAGTGGGGGCTCGCGCTCGGGGTCGGCATGCCGGCGCTCGCGCTCGCGCTCGGCACCGTGCAGCTGCGCCTCCAATCCGCCCGTCTGCGGACCGCCGTCGAGCAGGACGGTCGCCGCCCGGTGCCGCAGCCCGCGCTCCGCGTCGACCGCTCCACCGGCCGCGGCATCCCGCTGGTCGAGAGCCGCGCCGACGAGGACCTGCCGGCCGTCGCCGTGCTCGGGGACTCGTGGGTCGCCGGCCTCGACGTCGGCTCCCGACGCCGCACCCAGGGGATGCTCATCGCCCGCGGCGTGGCCCGCCTCATCGGCGAGGACGTGCGGCTGCGCGTCGTCGCCGCGCCGTCCGCCGGGGCCGACGACCTCCTCGGGCAGGTGTCGGCCGTGCTCACCGACCGCCGGATGCGCCGCTCGCGCACCGGCGGCGGCGAACCGCGCTACGCCGTCGTGTCGATGGGCACCGCCGACCTCGTCCATCCGATCAGCGGCACGATCGGCCTGCCGGTCCTGTCGACGGTGATCAACCGGCTGCAGCGCGAGGGCGGGTACCGGGTCATCGTGCTCACCGTGCCCAACCTCGGCCTCCTCCCCTCGATCGGCCGACCGCTGCGCGACGTGCTCCGCCGCAGCTCGCGTGTGCTGTCGGGCTCCCAGTGGCTGACCGCGGTGAGCACCGGTGCGCTGCCCGTGTCGCTCAACCAGACGCTCGCCGGCACCACCCGGATCGGGCTGGTCAGCGCCGGCGGCCGCTATCCGAGCGTGCTCGGCTGCGCACAGCTCGCCGCGGCGATCGTCCGCCGGATCGCCGAGGACCTCGCCGCGCCCGTGTCGATCGCCCCCGGCACCGAGCCCACCGCGCACCCCGCCGCGGAGCCCGACGCACCCCCGCCCCCGGCTTCCGCCGGACCGGCCGCCGATCCCGAGGAGCTCTCCGCATGACCGCCGTCGTCCTCGCCTCCGCCTCGCCGTCGCGCCGGAGGATCCTCGCTGGGTCCGGCATCACGCCGCACGTCATCGTCTCCGACGTCGACGAGGCCGCCGTCGAGGCCGCCCATCCGGATGCCGACGTCCGCACGCTGGCCGGGGTGCTCGCGGAGGCGAAGGGCCGGACCGTGCTCGACCGCATCCTCACCGGCACCGCGGCCATCCCCGGGGACTCCGGCACCGCGGTGCTCATCGCCTCGGACTCGATCCTCGAGCTCGGCGGCAGGCCGGTGGGCAAGCCCCACACCGCCGAGGCGACCCGCCGGGTGTGGGAGGAGATGGGCGGGTCCACGGCCCACCTGCACACCGGTCACTGCGTCGCGCGGCTCGACCGCAACGCCCCCGCCGGGAGCCCCGCCCCGGACGCAGCACCGACCGCGTCCGGGCACGCGCAGGCGGGATGGGGCCTCACCGGCATCACGGTCGAGACGGCGAGCACCGTCATCCGCACCGTCCGGCCGAGCCCGGCCGAGCTCGACGCCTACATCGCCACCGGGGAGCCCCTCGAGGTCGCCGGCGCACTGACGATCGACGGCTTCGGCGGCGCCTTCGTCACCGGGATCGAGGGCGACCACCACAACGTCATCGGCCTGAGCCTGCCGGTGCTCCGCCGGCTCGTCACCGGGCTCGGCGTGTTCTGGCCGTCCCTGTGGGACGCCCGCGACTGAGCGCGACACTCCCGCGGCGCCGGAAGAAGTTCATCCAAGTCTTTTGTCGATCGGCGACAAGTGTTTGGCGAGGGTCTCTAGGTTTGACCTGTTCCATGTCGTTCCGTCCTCAGGAGTCCCCCACATGAGTCAGCTGGCCGCGGAGTACTCCGCGAGCGTGACGCACCGGCCGGTCCGCGCGGTGTTCATCGCCAACCGCGGAGAGATCGCCCTGCGCATCATCCGCGCCTGCCACGACCTCGGGATCCGCGCGATCGCCGCCTACACCCGGCCGGACGCAGACGCCGACTTCGTCCGGCTCGCCGACGACGCCTGGCTGCTCGACGGGCTCGGACCCGCCGACACCTACCTCAGCATCACCCGACTCCTCGATCTCGCCCGGAGGTCCGGCGCCGACGCCGTGCACCCCGGCTACGGGTACCTCGCGGAGAGCCCCGACTTCGCCCAGGCCGTGCTCGACGCCGGCCTCGTGTGGGTGGGCCCGCCGCCGGCGGCGATCGCCCGGCTCGGCGACAAGGCCGGAGCCCGCGCTGTCGCCGAGGCCGTCGACGCCCCGATCACGCGCGGCTCCGGCGGCGCGGTGGAGAGCCTGGAGGAGGCCCGGCGGATCGCCGCGGAGATCGGCTACCCCGTGGCCGTCAAGGCCGTCTACGGCGGCGGCGGGCGCGGCTTCCGCACCGCGGCGGACGCCTCCGAGCTGCAGCCGGCCCTCGAGTCCGCCACCCGGGAGGCGCGCAGCGCCTTCGGCCGCGGCGAGTGCCTCCTCGAGCAGCAGATCGTCGACCCCCGGCACATCGAGACGCAGTGCCTCGTCGATGCCGCCGGCACCGTCCACGTGGTGTCCACCCGCGACTGCACCCTGCAGCGGCGCAACCAGAAGATCGTCGAGGAGGCACCCGCCCCGTTCCTCACCCCCGAGCAGCAGGAGACGGTCACCGAGGCCTCGCGGCGCATCCTCGCCGAGGTCGGCTACGTCGGCGCAGCGACGTGCGAGTTCCTGCTCGGCCGCGACGGGCGCCCGACATTCATGGAGGTCAACGCCCGGATCCAGGTCGAGCACACGGTGACCGAGGAGGTCGCCGGGGTCGACCTCGTCGCCTGGCAGCTGCGGATCGCCGCCGGCGAATCCCTGCCGCCGGAGCTCCCCGTCCCGCGCGGCCATTCGATCGAGTTCCGGATCAACGCCGAGGACGCCCGCCGCGGCTTCTTCCCCGCGACCGGTCGGATCACCCGCTACATCCCGCCGGCCGGGCCGGGCATCCGGCTCGACTCCGGCGTGGGCACCGGCACCGAGGTCGGCACCGACTTCGACCCGATGCTCGCCAAGCTCATCGTCACCGGCGAGGACCGCGCACAGGCGCTCGCGCGCGCCCGCCGCGCGCTCGACGAGTTCACCATCGAGGGTGTGCGCACCCTCATACCGCTCCACCGCCGGCTCGTCGACGAACCGGCCTTCACCGAGGACTTCACCGTGTCGACGCACTGGCTGCAGTCGACCTACATGCCCCAGTTCGACACTCCGGAGGAACCCATGTCCGTGCACACCCAGCCCGCCGAGGACGTCATCGACATCGTGGTCGAGGTCGAGGGCCATCGGATGACCGTCAAGGTCCCCGCCGAGCTCGCCCGCCCGGCGGCTCCCGGGTCGGCCACCCGGCGCGGCGGCCTGCGCCGACGGGGCTCGCGCCGCGAGGACGATTCGCCGCGCCTCACCGCTCCCATGCAGGGCACCATCGTGTCTGTCGAGGTCGCCGCCGGCGACACCGTCGAGGCCGGTCAGCGGCTCGCGGTGATCGAGGCGATGAAGATGGAGCAGCCGCTCACCGCGACGCACGCGGCGACCGTGGCGCGCGTGCTCGTCGAGCCGGGCGCCACGGTGCGCGCCGGCGAGCCGCTCGTCGAGTTCGAGGCCTGAGCCCGCCCGCCGGGTTCGGCACCTGTCTCAGCGCACGGCGTGGGCGCACCGGCCTCAGCGGGCGTGGTGGTGGAGCTTGCGCGCCGCCTCCGTCACCGAGCCGCTGAGCGAGGGATAGACGGTGAAGCTCGAGGACAGCTGATCGACGGTGAGGCGGTTCTCGACGGCGAGCGTGATCGGCAGGATGAGCTCGCTCGCCTTGGGGCCGACGACGACGCCGCCGAGGATCGACCCCGAGCCGCGCCTGGCGAAGATCTTGACGAAGCCGTCGGTGATCTCCTGCATCTTCGCCCGCGGATTCGTCGACAGCGTTTGCGTCACCGTCTCCACCTCGTCGGAGTTCTCGAGATAGTCGGCCTGGCTGAAGCCCACCGTGGCGATCTCCGGGGCGGTGAAGACGTTCGAGGCGACATTGCGCAGCTTGAGCGGGGAGACCGCGTCGCCGAGCGCGTGCCACATCGCGATCCGACCCTGCATCGCCGCGACCGAGGCGAGCGGGAGCACCGCGGTGCAGTCCCCGGCGGCGTAGACGCCGGGCGCCGAGGTGCGCGACACCCCGTCGACGGTGATGTGGCCGGATTCCTCCGTCTGCACCCCGGCCGCCTCGAGTCCGAGGTCCTCGGTGTTCGGGATCGAGCCGACCGCCATGAGGCAGTGGGTCGCCGCCACCGTGCGGCCGTCCTCGAGGGTGACCTCGACCCCGGTCTCCGTGCGCTCGACCGATGTCGCGCGCGAGCGCGACAGCACGTTCATGCCGCGGGAGCGGAACACGTTCTCGAGCACCTCCGCGGCGTCGCTGTCCTCGCCGGGCAGCACCCGGTCGCGCGAGGACACGAGGGTGACCTGGCAGCCGAGCGCGTTGTAGGCCGAGGCGAACTCCGCGCCGGTGACGCCGGAGCCGACGACGACGAGGTGCTCCGGGAGCTCCGCGAGGCCGTAGAGCTGGGTCCACGTGAGGATCCGCTCGCCGTCGGGCTGAGCGCTCGGCAGCTCGCGCGGGTGGGCGCCGACCGCGAGCAGCACGGTATCGGCCTCGACGGAGTACGCCTCCCCGTCGGCCGGGGAGATCTCGACCTGTCTGCGGCCGGTCAGGCGCGCCTGCCCCTTGACGGCGGTGACCCCGGCGCGCACGAGGCCGTGGTGGATGTCGGTGGCCTGGGCGTTGGCGAGCTCGAGGATCCGGGTGTTGATCGCACCGAGGTCGGCGCGGATCCGGCCGCCGGTGGAGTCCGAGGCCTCCCCCGTGTCGGTGTCATCGAGGCGGATGCCCAGCGACCCGGATTCGGCGATGTCGCCCATGAGCTCGGCGGTCGCGATGAGCGTCTTCGAGGGCACGACGTCGGTGAGGACTGCCGCACCGCCGCAGCGGTTGCGTTCGACGAGGGTGACGTCGGCGCCGAGCTGAGCGGCGACGAGGGCCGCCTCGTAGCCGCCGGGGCCGCCGCCGATGACGACGACTCGGTTCTGCGCGGGATCCAGTACGTTCTTCACCCGCTCATCATGTCAAACCCGCTCGGGGCTGACGAAATCGTCGGAATGGTCCTCCCCCGCCGCCGGGGGCACCGCGATCGGGCCGCCGCCGAGCGCGCGCAGGGCGCCGAGGATCGCGACGAGGTCGACGCCCTCCTGGAGGATCGCGCCGAGCACCGCGGGGAGGAAGCCGAAGGCGGCGACCAGCATGAGCCCCAGCGAGATCGCGATGCCGAGCCAGATGCTCTGCAGCGCGATCCGCACAGTGCGCCGGGCGATCGCCACGGCCTGCGCGACGGTGGAGATGTCGTCGGCGGTGACGACCGCGGCGGCCGCCTCACTCGCCGCCGTCGCCCCGCGTGCGCCCATCGCGATCCCGACGTCGGCGGCCGCGAGCACGGGGGCGTCGTTGATGCCGTCCCCGACCATGAGCACCGGGCGGGGGCGTGCGGCGGCGACGAGGTCGACCTTGGTGGACGGGGTGCACTCGGCGTGGACGGTGTCGATGCCGACCTCCGCGGCGATCGACTCCGCGGTCGGGGCGACGTCGCCGGTGAGGATCGCGCAGCGCTCGATGCCGAGGCCGCGGAGCGCCGCCACGGTGCCCCGCGCCTCGGGACGCACCGGGTCGGCGAGCACGATGGTCCCGGCGAGCTCGTCCCCACGGGACACGTAGACGGCGGTCTCGCCGGCCGTGAGCGGTGTGCGCCGCAGTCCCGGCACTCGCTCGGCGACGAAGGCGGGCTTGCCCACCCGCACCTCGGTGCCGTCCGCCAGCGTCGCCTGCACCCCGTTCGTGGCGACCTCGGCGGCCTCGGCGACCTCGGCCGGCCGCAGCCCCCGGTGGTGGGCGGCGGCGACGATCGGGGCGGCGAACACGTGCACGGAGTACTGCTCGGCCCCGGCGGCGAGCACGAGGACCTCGTCGGCGGGCAGGGATCCGGGATGGACGGCGCGGATCTCCGGGCGCCCCCGGGTGAGGGTGCCGGTCTTATCGAAGGCGACCGAACGGACGCGGGACAGCGTCTCGATCGCCCCGCCGTTCTTGACGATGACGCCGATCCGAGCGGTGCGGCTCATCCCGCCCATGAATGCCACCGGCGCGGCGATGAGGAGGGGACACGGGGTGGCGACGACGAGCACCTCGGCGAAGCGGACCGCCTCGCCGCTCACCGCCCAGCTGACCCCGGCGATGAGGAGGGAGAGCACGGTGAAGGGCACGGCGTAGCGATCCGCGAGGCGGACCATCGGCGCCTTCGAGGCGACCGCCTCGCCGACGAGCTCGACGATCGCGTGGTACTGCGACTCCTGCTCCGTCGCCGTCGCCCGCATGGTGAAGGCCTCGGTGCCGTTGACCGTGCCGGAGTGCACCTCCTCGCCAGCGGCGCGGGTGACGGGCAGCGGCTCCCCGGTGAGGGAGGACTCGTCGATCGAGGCGTGCGCGTCCTCGAGCACCCCGTCGACGGGCAGCACCTCGGCCGGGCGCACGAGGAGGCGGTCGCCGGGTGCCACCGCGCGCACGGGGATGCGCTCGATCTCCCCCGCGGCGGTCAGCCGGCTGGCGAAGGCCGGGGCGCGGCTGATGAGGGCATCGAGCTCGCGGCCGGCGCGCCCGGCGGCGTAGTCCTCGATCGCCTCGCCGCCGGTGAGCATGAGCACGATGATGAGGCCGGCGACGTACTCCCCGACGAGCACGGTGGACACCATCGCGACGACGGCGAGCACGTCGAGGCCCCAGGTGCCGGCGAGGAGGTCGCGGACCATGTCGATCGCGGTGAGGACGACGACGAGGGCGATGACGGCGGTGGCGAGGATCTGCGCCGCACCCGGGGCTCCCAGGCCGAGCAGGACGAGGGTGAGCACGAGCGCGGCGAGGGCGAGTGCGACGAGCGGATAGCTGCGGAAGAAGCCGACGATCCTCATGCCACCAGTGTCGGCCACCGCGCCCGGTCCTGCCAGGAAGGACAGGGCAACCTCAACCCGCGCCGGCCCGGGATCGGAGGAGGTGGCTCAGAGGAGCCGGCCGCGCTCCCGGTGGAGCGCGGTGATCTCCTCGTAGGCCTGCGCATTGCCGTGGACGCGGGCGAGGTCGTCCTCGGTGAGCGGGCGACGCACCTTGCCGGGCACCCCGGCGACGAGCGAGCCGGCGGGCACCTCGGTCCCCTCGAGCACGACGGCGCCGGCGGCGACGAGCGAGCCGCTGCCGATCCGGCACTCGTTGAGGAGCGTCGCACTCATCCCGACGAGCACGTCGTCGCCGACGATGCAGCCGTGGACGAGTGCGCGGTGGCCGACGGACACCCGGTCGCCGATCACCACGGGCTTGCCCGGGTCGGCGTGCATGACGGTGCTGTCCTGGATGTTCGTGCCGGACCCGATGGTGATCGAATTGCGGTCCGCGCGCAGCACGCAGCCGTAGTAGATGCTGCTGCCCGGCCCCACCCGGACGTCGCCGATGAGGATGACGCCGGGGGCGATGAAGGCGCCCGGGTCGATCGTCGGGGCGACGCCGTCGATCGCGATGAGGCGGACGTCGGCGAGGTCCCCGAGGGGGCGGCCGGAAGAGGTGTGCGAGTCGGTCATGCACCCCAGCCAAGCAGACGCCGGCGCACCGGCACAAGGGCGCCGGGCCGGTGTCTCACCCCGGTGCGCGGCGATTTGCACGCAGCCCGCAGTTGTGCTGAGAATGGAGATCTGTCAGTGATTTCACACTGCTCAACCCTTGTGCGCCCCTCCGGCGTGTGTGAGTCTTGTGGTGATCGTTCCATACGATCGCCGATCTTCCACGCCGTCACCCGTGTCTGCGCTCCCGTTCGGGAAGCCTCCGGTCCGCGGCAGCGGCGATCTCCGCTCCCAGGAAAGGACACCATGGACTGGCGCCATCGCGCGGCGTGCCTCAACGAGGACCCGGAACTCTTCTTCCCCATCGGCAACACCGGGCCCGCCCTGCTCCAGATCGAAGAGGCCAAGAGCGTCTGCCGGCGGTGCGAAGTCGTCGAGACCTGCCTGCAGTGGGCACTCGAATCCGGTCAGGACGCCGGAGTCTGGGGTGGTCTGAGCGAGGACGAGCGCCGCGCTCTCAAGCGGCGCGCCGCCCGCGCCCGCCGCGCCGGCTGAGCGCACCCGCACGCTTTCTCACAGCGGCCGCAGGCTCGATGAGCCTGCGGCCGCTGTCGTGCTGTGCGTGCCCACCGGGGCAGGTCCCGCCCGGGGCGCTCACACCGTGTCGGAGCGCAGCGGCACGTCGATGAGCGCCTCGGTGCCGCCGCCGTCGCGCGGCCGCCACTCGATGCTGCCGGCGAGGTCGCTCGTGATGAGGGTCCGCACGATCTGCGTGCCGAGCCCCGAGCCGGGGCCGCCGCCGGGCGGCAGGCCGACGCCGTCGTCGGCGATGATGACGGTGAGCCGGTCCCCCACCCGCTCCGGGGTCACCCACACGGTGCCGCGCAGGGTGTCCTGGCCCTCCGGCTTCGCCGACAGCGGGAAGCCGTGCTCGATCGCATTCGTCACGAGCTCGGTGAGGGCGAGCGCGAGCGAGGTCGCGTCGGCCGAGGAGATCGCGCCGAAGCTCGCGGTGCGCCGCAGGGTGACCTCGAGCTCGGGCGAGGTGAGCTCGGGGGTGAGCCGCAGGCCCTTGTCGACGATCTCGTCGAAGTCGACCTCGCTCTCCACCCCCTGGCTCAGCACGTCGTGGACGACGGCGATGATCGCCACCCGGCGCATCGCCTCCTCGAGCGCGGCCCGCGACTCCGGGGACTCCATCCGCCGGGCCTGCAGCCGCAGCAGCGCCGACACCGTCTGCAGGTTGTTCTTCACCCGGTGGTGCATCTCCCGGATCATCGCGTCGCGGCTCAGCAGCTCGCGCTCGCGGCGCCGGATCTCGGATACGTCCCGGGCGAGGATGATCGCGCCGGTGCGCGTGCCGGCCCGGGTGATGGGGATCGCGCGCAGGGACACCGTGACCCGGCCGGACTCGACCTCGGTGCGCCACGGCGCGCGGCCGGTGAGCACGAGCGGCAGGGTCTCGTCGACCGGACGGAGCTGGGCGATGAGGCCGGACACGACCTCGGCGAGGTAGCGGCCCTCGATCTCCCCCTCGTGCCCGAGCCGGTGGAGCACGGACACGCCGTTCGGGGAGGCGTAGCGGACCCGGCCCTCCCGGTTGAGGACGATGAGCCCGTCGCCCACGCGGGGCTCCCCGCGATGGGCGCCGGAGGGCGCGCTGAGATCGGGGAACGCCCCCTCGGCGATCATCGACAGGAGCATCGTCGCGCTCGAGCGGTAGTAGCGCTCGAGCCGGGAGGAGCCCTGTCGACGCCCCTCCTCGGTGTGCCGGGTCAGCACGGCGATGACCCGGCCGGCGCGCACCACGGGGACCGCCTCGGCGCCGACGAGCGGGGGCTCGGCGGCCTGCGAGATGACGATCCGCTGCTGGGAGTGGGCCTCGTGGAGCAGCGCGCGCTCCTCCGCGGTGGCGAGCGTGCCGACCTCGTCGTGCGGGTAGACCGTCGAGCCGGTGGTCGGCCGGCAGTGCGCGATCACCCGGTATTCCGGAGCCTCGCCGTCCGCACCCGCCTCAGGCGTGTCCGTGCCGCCCTCGGGATCGGCCCCGGTGCCCTCGCCCCCGGCCGCCTCGGCGATGCGGGCCGGGGCCCACAGCACGAGATCGGCGAAGGAGAGGTCGGCGATGAGCTGCCAGTCGCCGACGACGAGGTGGAGCCACTCGACGTCGTCGGCGTCGACGATCCCCTCGGCGGCCAGCAGATCGCTCAGCAGACCCATGGGTCCTCCTCGTCTCAGGTGTCCTGCATGCCCCACTCGGTCGAGCGGACGACGGAGCGCATCATCCGCAGGAGCACGGACAGCGGCGCCTGGTCGACCTGCTCGAGCGCGATGACCTCGTCGATCGTCGAGAGCACCTGGCGCAGCGAGGCGTCGGTGCGGACGCGCCACTGCGCGATCCGGTCGTCGGCGCGCTCGGCCGGGGTCGCCCGCTCGCTGTCGGTCACCGTGAGGATCGCGACGACGATCGAGAGCACCGCCTGGTAGAAGTCGTCCCGCATCGCACCGCGGGCCAGGGCCGTCCACCGGCTCCGGCGATCGAGATCACCGATGAGGTTGAGCAGCTGCGAGCCCGCGAGCAGGTCGGTCACCGCATAGTACACCTCGGCCGCATCGATCGCGGGGGTGTCGGTGCGGGAGGCGGCCTGCGCGACGTCGAGGAGCGCGAACTCGTCGAGCAGCGCGGCCGCCCGGAAGGCGAGCTCCTCCGGCACGCCCTCGCCGATCCAGCGGTGGGCGGCGTCCTCGAGCTCAGCCCGGTCCTGCCCGCGCAGCAGGCCCGGGACGAGGGGCCGCAGCTCCCGGATCACGGGCCGGTAGCGGTCGACCTCGGCGAGCACGTCGAGACCGTCGGGCGCCTGGTGGACGAGCCACCGGGAGGCGCGGTCGAGGAGCCGGACGTAGCCGTGGAGGAGCTGGACCTGGACCTCCGCCGGCACCCGGTTGTCGAGGGCGCAGATGTCCTCGAAGTGCGCGTCGAGGTCGAACACCCGGCTCACCACGGTGAACGCCCGGGCGATCTGCGCGACCGAGGCGCCGGTCTCCTCCTGCATCCGGAAGATGTAGGTCAGCCCGCCGCGGTCGACGATCCGGTTGACGAGGTGGGCCGTCGCGATCTCCCGGTGCAGCGGGTGGTGGACGAAGGCGTCCGCGTGCCGCTGCGCGAGGCTGTCGGGGAAGTAGTCGACGAGGTGCTCGCGCGTCCAGTCCTCCGCCGGCAGATCGCCGGACAGGATCTCGCCGGCGGTGTCCATCTTGACGTAGGCCAGCAGCACGGCGAGCTCCGGGGAGGTGAAGCCGCGGCCCGCCTCGGCGCGCCGGTTGAGCGCCTTGTCGTCGGGGAGGAACTCCACCGCGCGGTCGAGCTCGGCGGTCTTCTCGAGGCGCTTGAGGAGGCGCCGCTGCGTGCTCGTCATCGACTGCGCCCGATCGCGCGCCTCCCCGAGCGCGACGTTCTGGCTGTAGTTGTTCGCGAGCACGAGCCCGGCGACCTCGTCCGTCATCGACAGGAGCACCGACTCCCGCTCGGCGGAAGCGAACTCGCCGCGCCTGATGAGGAGGTCGAGGAGCAGCTTGATGTTGACCTCGTGGTCGGAGCAGTCCACGCCGGCGGAGTTGTCGACGGCATCGGTGTTGAGCCTGACCCCGCCGAGCGCGGCCTCGACCCGGCCGAGCTGAGTGAAGCCGAGGTTGCCGCCCTCGCCGACGACGCGGGCGCGCAGCTCGCCGCCGTCGACGCGGATCGCGTCGTTGGCCTTGTCCCCGACATCGAGGTGGGATTCGGTCTCCGCCTTGACGTAGGTGCCGATCCCGCCGTTGTAGAGCAGGTCGACCGGGGCCCGCAGGATCGCGCGGATGACCTCGGTGGGCGGGTGCGCGCCGGGGCGCATGCCGAGACGCTCGGCGGCGCGCTCGCTCACCTCGATGGTCTTCGCCGAGCGCGGGTACACCCCGCCGCCGGCGGAGATCAGCTCCGGGTCGTAGTCCTGCCAGCTCGAGCGCGGGGTCTCGAACAGGCGCCTGCGCTCAGCGTAGGACGCCGCGGCGTCCGGGTCCGGGTCGAGGAACACGTCGCGGTGGTCGAAGGCGGCGACGAGCCGGGTGCGGTCGCTGCGGAGCATGCCGTTGCCGAACACGTCGCCGCTCATGTCGCCGATCCCGACGGCGGTGAACTCGTCCCGGGAGGTGTCGAGGCCGAGCTCCCGGAAGTGGCGCTCGACCGAGGTCCAGGCGCCGCGGGAGGTGATCCCCATGGCCTTGTGGTCGTAGCCCACGGACCCGCCCGAGGCGAACGCGTCACCGAGCCAGAAGCCGCGCTCGAGCGCGATCCGGTTGGCGACGTCGGAGAAGCGGGCGGTGCCCTTGTCCGCCGCGACGACGAGGTAGCTGTCCTCGCCGTCGTGGACGACGGTCCGCTCCGGGCGCACCGTGCGGGTGCCCTCGCCCTCGGTGACGAGGTTGTCGGCGACATCGAGGAGCGCGCCGATGAACAGCTCGTAGGCGTGCTGCCCGGCGGCCGCCCAGGCGTCGCGGTCGACCGCCGGGTCGGGCAGCTGCTTGGGGAAGAACCCGCCCTTGGCGCCGGTCGGCACGATGAGCGCGTTCTTCACCATCTGCGCCTTGACGAGTCCGAGCACCTCGGTGCGGAAGTCGTCGGCCCGGTCCGACCAGCGCAGGCCGCCGCGGGCCACCGGCCCGAAGCGCAGGTGGACGCCCTCGACCTCCGGGGAGTACACCCACATCTCGAGCGCCGGCTTGGGCTTGGGCACGAAGTCGAGCCGGGTGGGGAGGATCTTGAACACCGCCGCGGCCGGCATCCGGCCGTCCGCGGGCTGGAACACGTTCGTCCGCACAGTGGCCCGGATGAGCTCGAGGACGGCGCGCAGCACCCGGTCGGCATCGAGGCTGGCGACCTCGGCGAGCGCGGCCTCGATCTCCTCCTCCCGGGCGCGCATGAGCTCCTCGCGCGTGCCCCGGGACTCGTCGAGGTCGGGGTCGAAACGGACCCGGAACAGCTCGACGAGCGCGGTGGTGAGGGCGACGTGGGTGGTGAACACCTCGCCCATGTGGCGCTCGGTGAGGGAGAAGCCGGCCTGCCGGAGGTAATGGGTGAAGGCGCGGATGATGCTGACGTCCTGCCATTCGAGGCCGGAGGCCACGAGGCTGTCCATCCGGCCGGACTCCCGCTCACCGGTCCAGGCGGTGGTGAAGGCGCGCTCGATGCGGGCGAAGTCGCCGTCGTCGAGCGGCCGGTCGAAGGACAGCCCGAAGTCGTAGACGTAGCGGTGCTCGCCGTCGGGCAGGTCGAGCTCGTAGGGCCGCTCGTCGTGCACCTGGGCGCCGAGGTTGGCGAGGAACGGCAGGATCTCCGACAGGCCCGCCGGGGCGATGCGGTAGAACGCGAGACGCACGTCGGCCTCGTCCTCCGCGTCGGGGCGGTAGATCCGGACGGAGGGCTCCGCATCGGAGTCGAGCTCCTCGAAGCGGTCGACGTCGTCGACCGCCTGACGCGGCGTGTGGTACTCCTGGTAGCTCGGCGGGAAGGCACGCATCCAGCGCCGGCGCAGCTCCATGTCGGCCGCGGACACCGAGCCGCCGGCCGGGGCGATGAACTCCGCGATGTCCTCCTCCCACGAGCGCAGCGCCGCGGTGATCCGCTCGGCCACCGTCTCCCCGGCGATGTCGGGCAGCACCTCGTCGCGCGGGACCCGGGCGACGAAGTGGAGGCGGGCGAGCGCGGAGTCGCTCAGCAGCACGTCGAAGTCCACGGACTCCGCGCCGTAGTAGTCGCGGAGCACGCCCTCGACCCGCAGTCGGGCGGCGGTGTCGTAGAGGTCGCGCGGCACGTAGACGAGCACGGAGACGTAGCGCTCGTAGGGGTCGCGCCGGATGAAGACGCTCGACTCGCGCTTCTCCTGCAGGTCGAGCACCTGGGTGACGACATCGAGGATCTCCTGCGCATCGGCGTGGAGCAGGTCGTCGCGCGGGTAGCTCTCGAGGATCGCGACGAGCTCGTCGCCGGAGTGCGTGTCGCGGGCGAGGCCGGAATGGCTGAGCACGTAGCGCATCTTCGACGCGATGAGGGGGATGTCGAGCACGGAGGCCGAGTACAGCCCCGAGGTGTACAGGCCGACGAAGCGCTTCTCACCGACGATCCGCCCGGTGTCGTCGAAGGTCTTCACCCCGACGTAGTCGAGGTACCCGCGCCGGATGAGCCGGGATCGGGAGTTCGCCTTGGTGAGCACGAGGACGCGCGGCTCCTCGGCCTTGGCGGCCACCGCCCGCGACAGCGGCGAGCTCAGCGTCGCGCGGAGCGAGGAGATGCCGAGTGCGGAGTCCTCGATCGGGACGAGGATCTTCTCCCCGCCGGACTCCTCGAGCGCGTACTCGCGGTAGCCCATGAACGCGAAGCGGCCGTCGAGCCAGTCGAGGAGGTCGGCGGACTCCGCGGCCTCCTCGGCGAGCTCGGGCCGCGGGGGCCGGGTGCGCAGCGTTTCGGCGATGTGCCGCGCGGTGTCGGCCATCGTGTGCCGGTCGCGCTCGACGGCGGCGACGAACTCGATGGTCTCGCGCAGCCCGGCCTCGACCTCGGCGAACCGGTCCTCGGGGATCCGGTCGACCTCGATGTGGATCCAGGACTCCTTGCGGCGCTCGGCCGGGGAGTCGCCGGGGGCGATGACCGGCAGCGCGGTGGTGTCGGTGACGGTGCGGCTGAGATCGGCGGGGGCGACGACGTGCATCCCGTCCGGACCGCGCTCGACGACGATGATCGGGTGGTGCACCTCGCGGATCGCCAGCCCGAGCCCGGTGAGCTCGGCGACGAGCGAGGACACGAGGTGGCGCATGTCGTCGGTGACGATGCTGATCGCCGTCCGGTTGCCGATCTGCTCGATCGAGTCCTCACCCGGATTGCGGATCTCGATCGTCGGCTCCCCGGCCCGGTGCCGTTCGGCGCACCGGGCGTGCTCGATCGCGGAGGCCGCGAGCTCGCGGGGGCGGTAGCGCTCCGCCGGCGTGGCCTCGGGGCGGGGATAGTACGCGGCCAGGAGATTCTCCGGCGGGGTGCTGCCGGTGAGTGCGCTCCACTGCTGTGCGATCTCGGTCGATCGGACCTCGGTCACGGTGCCACCTCGTGTTCGTCTCGGTTTCGGCTGGGACCACGACGGTGTGGCCTCCCCGTCCACTCTATGCGGGAACTCCGGTGATTCCGACTCCGCTCCGCAGGGGGTTTCCGAGGTCTCGGACGCGGCCGCGACGTGACAGACTGGAAGCCATGAAGACCATCGAGCTGCGCCGCCGGGCCGTCGGGACCCCTGCCCAGATCCTGAATCGGGCGATCGAGCCGAGCACGTGGGCGGGTGCCGGCACGAGCGTGACCGTGCACCGCGGTGCGGCCGAGGGCGCGCATCTCACCACCCGCACCCCGCTGCGCGCGGCGGACCTGCCGGCGGCCGCCGCGCGGTTCCTCGGCGAGGGCGCGGAGCTCGTCCAGGAGGTGCGGGCCGATCCCGTCGACGCGCAGTCGTCCCAGACGCATGTGGCGATCGCGGCGGAGGTCGCCGGCGCGCCGGTCGACATCGACATCGCGATCGCGCTGCGCGAGGTCTCGGGCGGCACGGACATCCATGCGATCACCCGGATCGTGTCCTCGGTGCCGCTGTTCGGCTCGATGGTGGAGTCCGCCCTCGAGCCGTACGTCGAGTCACTCCTGTCCGAGCGCCTCGACCAGCTCGTCGATCTCTGACACGTCGTACCACAGCAGCCCGCCGTCCCGGAGGGCGTCCGCGGCGGCTGCCGGGTCGTCAGGCAGCGCCGCCACGAGGGCCGGATCGTCGATGTGGGCGCTGACGACGCAGGCGGGGTCGAGCGCCGCCGGCCCGAGGGCGACGACGCCGGCGGAGACCGGTCGGGAGCGCAGGTCCGCCGGGAGGTCGCAGGCCAGGACCACGCGGCCGCAGCGCTGCTCGACCGCGGTGTCGAGGACGACCTCGGCGGCGGTCGACAGGGCGATCCACTCCGCCTCCTCGAGCTCCTCGCCGCGCAGGCTCCCCGGGCGGACGTCCGGGGCGAAGCCGAGCGCCTCGGTCAGGTGCGGCCAGGCGGCCCTCAGCGATCGGTCGGTCAGGGGCACGTAGGCGCGCACGGTGTTCGCAGGACTCATGCCCCCATTCTCCTCCTCCCCCGCCTGCGGCTGCGCCGCGGCGGGGCGTCCGGCGTGTCCGGCACCGGGAGCAGGCCGGCGAGCGCGGTGACCGCGCGGGACGCCGCACTGTGCGGGGCCGACTCGGTGAGCGTGCGGCCGGCGAGCAGCGCAGCGTCGGCGGCGGCCCGGTCGTCGGGCACGAGGTGGACCCCGGTGAGTCCGGCGAACCGTTCGAGCGTCGCGCGGATGCGCGCCTCCGGCCCCGGGCCCACGCTCCCGGCCCGGACCCGGTTGACGACGACGGTGCAGTCGTCGCGCACCGCGATCCCACGCTCGGTCTCGAGCAGCCGCACGAGCCGCTGCAGCCCGATCGGGTCCCCGGCAGCGACGACCACGACGTGATCGGCCCGGTCGAGCACCGCCCGCGTGGCACCATGGCGGTCGTAGTGCGGGTCCGCGTACGGGTCGTCGGGGTCGACCCGGTCGGAGACGTCGACGACGGTGCAGGTGTATGCGCGGGCGAGGGCGGTGAGGACCTCGGCGAGCACCCCGGGTCGGACCTCCGGCCAGCGCTCCGCCCGGCTCAGCCCGGTGACGACGGCGAAGTGCTCGTCGATGACGGAGACGTGGCGGGCGAGCGCGGCGGCGGTCCCGCCGCTCGCCGCGGCCCGGCACAGGGCGGCGATCTGCGGTGCGTCGTCGAGCAGGCCGAGGAGCGCGGCCTGGGAGGCGGCGACGGTGTCGGCGTCGACGAGGACGGTCGGGCCGGCGGTCCGCGCGAGCGTGTGGGCGAGGGCGGCGGCCACGGTGCTGCGACCCGGCGCTCCCCCGGTGCCCCAGACGGCGATGACCGGCCCCGGGGCGCCACCGCCTGCGGTGCGGGGCGGCTCGGCCGGGCGCGGCGGGGTGGGCACGGCGGCCGCGGCGGCGCGGACCGCGGCCGCGAGCTCCTCCGGTGTCGCCCAGGGCGACACGGTGGTCGGCACGCCCCAGTCGGTGAGCACGGCGGGGTCGTCGGCGAGCCCGAGCACCCGGACGGCGTGCGCGTGGAGCCGGCGCACCACCTCGGCGTCGGCGCCGAGGAAGTGCTGCCCGAGGACGACGACGTCGCCCACCCCGGCCGCACCGGCGGCGAGCAGCTCGACCTCGTCGGCGGGACGCCGGATGACCTCGATGTCGGGGATCGTGCCGAGCGCGGACACGACGCGCGCCTCGAACTCGACGTCGACGGCGACGACGACCTCGATCACCGGGCCGCCTCCGGGACCGCGACCACGGAGATCCGGTGGTCCTCGGCGAGCGCCCGCATGACGTCGCCGAGCCGACTGTTGGGGACGAAGATCTCGATCACCTGGTCGCCGGTGGCGAAGTCCCCCGTCTCGCGGTCGACGGCGATGACGTCGACGGCGGTGAGGACCTCGCGCGGATCGACAGGGTCGGCCTCCGGGTCGGTGGCCCAGACGTCGACCGCACCGCCGGGCCGCACGGCCGCCGGCAGTGCGCCGGGCACGGCCAGGGCGACCACCCGTCCGGCGAGCTGGTCCGGGGAGCCGAGCTGCGAGGCCGGGACGAGCTCGCCCGGGGCGACCGCGGCGAGCACCGTGGCACCCTCGGGGATCGCCGCGTCGGCGCTGAGGTAGACGCCGGGGTCGCCGCTCATCCGGATCTCGGTGGCGACGAGGTCGTCGGGGACGAGCACGCCACCAGGCACGAGCGGCCTGGCGGCTGCCCACACCGTGGTCGTGTCGGCCACCCGGGTGACGACGAACCACGTGCCGAGCACGGAGAGGAGGACGAGGAGGGCGCCGATGACGAGGCGCGGGTCCCGGAGGCGCGGGGCGCGCAGCCGGTCCGCGGGGCGGGCGGAGGGGTGAGGCATGAGGGGATGCTCCGGGTTCGCTGAACGGTGGGCGGGGATGGGTGCGCAAACGCACTCAAGTGCTATTATTCGTAGACAAACGCCTGCGGATCAAGAGCTGCGGCAGAATTCCCGTTCCGCGCCCCGCTCGCATCCACGCGCACCCGTCCCCCGAGAGGCAGCCCCATGGTCGTCGAAGCCCGCTTCCTGCCGCTGACCGATGTCGCGGAGATCCTCAACGTGTCCGCCGCCCAGGCCCGGGCGCTCGTGCGCTCCGGCGAGCTGCGCGCGATCAAGGTCGGCGGCCGCGGCCAGTGGCGGGTCGAGAAGACCGAGCTCGAGGACTACATCCAGCGCATGTACCAGCAGACGCGCGCCGCGGTCGAATCCGGCCAGCCCGAGGTCTGAGACCCGCTCAGCGCAGCGCCCGCACCGTCGACACCGCCGACAGCGGGATGAGCTCCCAGCCCCCGCCGGCCCGGCGCAGCTGGAGATGATCGCGGGCCACCGCGTCGAGACGCCCGTCGACCGTCCGGCGTCCCACCGCCACCCGGCACTCGCGGCGCTCGGCCGACCAGCGGCGCAGCGGTGAACCGATCGACAGCACCGACACCGCACCTGCCGCGGCGCGGACCCGATCACCCAGGCGCAGGCTCTGCAGTGCGGCGAGGTTGATCACGACCTCGTCCGCGCCGGCCACGAGGCACCAGCCGGATCCCACCTCGTGCATCTCCCCGGTGATCCGCTCCTCGCCGGCCCACAGCTCCACCGGCGTGCCGATCGCGGCGGCCGCCCGGGATTCGAGCGTCGCCTCGGCGATCTCCCCGGCGACGAGATCGCCGAACTCACCGGCCCGCTCGTGCATCTGCTCACCGGCATGCGCGGCGTCGATGTCCGCGAACAGCCGGTCGAAGCGCTCGTCCTCCATGGCACCCATCCTCCGCGGACCCTCCCTCTCCTGCAAGGGCCGGTTCTGCACGGACCCGATCCGCAAGGAATGCATCCTGACCACTGCGTCCGCGAACTCCGTCGATCATCATCAAACTTCATCCATTGACATCATATGGTGACTTTTGGCACAGTGTGATGACCGATGTGAGGAGTCGTCATGATCCGTGTTCTCCCGTTCGCCGCCGCTGCGGCCCACGGTCTGCTCTGCTGCTGGCTCGCCGCGAGCGCGACCCGGCTGTGGGACCGGTTCTCCACCGGGGATGCCGGTGCCGGGCTGGTGCTCCTCGTCGCCGGCGCGGTCGCGCTGCTCGGCCTGCGGGCCACCCTCGCCGTGCTCCTCACCGTGGGCGCACGGGCCGCGGCTGCGCTCCATCACGGGAGCGGGCGGGCGCTCGCCGCGGCGGCGCTGCGATGCAGCCCGCGAGCACTGCGCCTCGCCCTCGCCGGGTCGCTCACCGGTCTCGTGGTGACGGGGTCGCTGACCACCGGCGCACTCGCGGTCGCTGCGGCGACAGGCCCCGCGCCGAGAGCCGGTCAGGAGTCCGCAGTGCCGGCATCAGTGCCGGCTGCCGCGCCCTCGCCGGGGTGGCCGGTGACCGAGGAGCCGGATCCCGCTCCGGAGCACTCACCCGGCTGGCCTGTCGATCCGGGCACCGGTGCTCCGGATGATCCGGAGTCCGAGCCCCCGGCGGCTCCCGGCCCCGACGAGGATCGGACACGCAGCCCCGGACCGCCGGACGAGCCGGGCGCGGAGCCGGAGGGTCCGCGGCCGCGCACGGTCACCGTGAGCGCCGGGGACAGCCTGTGGTCGATCGCGGCGGAGATCGAGGGGACCCGGGAGCCGGCGGCCGTCGCCTCCGCGGTCGCGGCGATCCACCGGGAGAACCGGGCGGTCATCGGCTCGGACCCGAATCTCATCCTGCCCGGCTCACGTCTGGAGATCCCATGAGCACCCCGCTGACCATCACCCGTCCCGCCGGCCGCTCCCAGGCCGTGCGGAGCCCGATCCACCGCGCCCCGCAGCGCAGGCGCCCGGCGACACCGGCCGAGCAGGCGGAGTTCCTCCGCACCACGGTGCAGTCGCTCGCCGTCGCAGTCGTCGAAGTGCTCACCGGAGCGCGAGCGAGCAGCTCGATCGCCCGCTGGATCGCACCGGAGCTCCAGGAGCGCATCCGCACCCATGCGGCACTGCGCCAGGACCTCGCCCGGGCGGTCGCCCCGCGCGGGCACGTCTTCACCCCGGGCAGGCCGCGGCTGTGCATGATCGGCGACAGCGCGGTCGAAGCATGCGTCGTCGTCCGCGCCGCCCGGCGGCACCGGGCAGTCGCGATGCGGCTCGAGCACATGCACGGCCGCTGGCTCGTCACCGAGTTCGTCAGCGTGTGAGACCGCGGTCCCCCGGCCGGCGAGCGGTGCCCGCCGAACGCGCCGGGCTCAGCGCTTCTTCGAGCGGCGCTGGGCGCGGTTGCCCGCTCCGGGTTCCGCGGCGGACTCGCCGGCCGCACCGTCGGCGCGCACCTGCACTCCCCCGGAGTCCGAGGGCGCGGACAGCTGGAGCTTGGGTTTGCGCGGCTCGAGCTCGTCTGCCTCGACCTCGACGAAGTCGTCGCTCGGGTCCTCGAGATCCTTCCCGGGGTTGACCTTGACCTTGACCTCGAGAGTGTTCGTCAACCGGACGACGTCCTCCTTGATGCCCTCCTGCATCGTGCTGAACATCTCGTAGCCCTCACGCTGGTACTCGACGAGCGGGTCGCGCTGGGCCATCGCGCGCAGACCGATGCCGTTCTTGAGGTAGTCCATCTCGTAGAGGTGCTCGCGCCAGCGCTTGTCGATGACGGAGAGCACGACGCGCCGCTCGAGCTCGCGCATCGCCTCCTCGCCGAGCTCCTGCTCGCGGCCGTCGTAGGCGAGATCGGCGTCGGCCCGGATCTCGCGCAGCAGCGACTCGCGGGTGAGGTGGGCCTGCCCGCCGACGTCCTCGATGAGCTCCGCGGCGGTGATCGACGGCGAGTACAGCTCGCCGAGGGCGGTGAACAGCTCGTCGAGGTCCCAGGTCTCCGCCGGGCCGCGGGTGGCCCCGTCGACGTACGCGGCGAGCACGTCGTCGCGGAACAGCTGCACCTGCTCGGCGAGGTCCGCGCCCTCGAGCACACGGCGGCGCTCGTCGTAGATCACGGTGCGCTGGCGGTTGAGCACGTCGTCGTACTTGAGGACGTTCTTGCGCTGCTCGGCGTTGCGCTGCTCGATCTGCGTCTGCGCGGACAGGATCGCCCGGGACACCATCTTCGATTCGAGCGGGACGTCGTCGGGCACGTTCGCCGTCGCCATGATCCGCTCCGCCGCGCCGGAGCCGAACAGCCGCATGAGGTCGTCGGTGAGCGAGAGGTAGAAGCGCGACTCGCCGGGATCGCCCTGGCGGCCGGAGCGGCCGCGCAGCTGATTGTCGATGCGGCGCGACTCGTGGCGCTCGGTGCCGAGCACGTAGAGCCCGCCGAGCTCGCGGATCTCCTCGGCCTCCTCCTCGACCCGGGCCTCGGCGGCCTCGAGCACCTCGGGCCAGAGCGCCTCGTACTCGTCGGAGTTCTCGACCGGGTCGAGGCCCTTCTCCGCCATCTCGGCGACCGCGATGTGCTCGGCGTTGCCGCCGAGCATGACGTCGGTGCCGCGCCCGGCCATGTTCGTCGCCACCGTGACGGCGCCGCGCCGTCCGGCGAGCGCGACGATCGCGGCCTCGCGCGCGTGGTTCTTCGCGTTGAGCACCTCGTGGGCGACGCCCTTCCGGGAGAGCTGCTTGGAGAGGTACTCGCTCTTCTCCACGCTCGTCGTGCCGACGAGGATCGGCTGGCCCTCCTCATGGCGCTCGACGATGTCCTCGACAACCGCGTCGAACTTCGCCTTCTCGTTCTTGTAGACGAAGTCGGACTGGTCGATGCGCTGCATCGGCTTGTTCGTGGGGATCGGGACGACGCCGAGCTGATAGGTCGACATGAACTCCGCGGCCTCGGTCTCCGCGGTACCGGTCATCCCGGAGAGCTTGTCGTAGAGGCGGAAGTAGTTCTGCAGGGTGATCGTCGCCAGGGTCTGGTTCTCGGGCTTGACCTTGACGGCCTCCTTCGCCTCGATCGCCTGGTGCAGGCCCTCGTTGTAGCGACGGCCCTTGAGGATGCGGCCGGTGTGCTCGTCGACGATGAGCACCTCGCCCTTGAGGACGACGTAGTCCTTGTCCTTCTTGAACAGCTCCTTGGCCCGGATCGCGTTGTTGAGGAAGCTGATGAGCGGGGTGTTGTCGGCGTGGTAGAGGTTCTCGATGCCGAGGTAGTTCTCGACCTTGTCGATCCCGGACTCGAGGATGCCGATCGTCCGCTTCTTCTCGTCGACCTCGTAGTCGGACTCGGCCTTGAGCCGCTTGACGACGGTCGCGAACTCGGAGTACCAGCGGTTGACGTCGCCCTCGGCGGGGCCGGAGATGATGAGCGGCGTGCGGGCCTCGTCGATGAGGATCGAGTCGACCTCGTCGACGATGGAGAAGTGGTGTCCGCGCTGCACCATCTCCTCCGCGGACCAGGCCATGTTGTCGCGCAGGTAGTCGAAGCCGAACTCGTTGTTCGTGCCGTAGGTGATGTCCGCGGCGTACTGCTGGCGGCGGATGTCGGAGCTCTGCTGGGCGAGGATGCAGCCGGTCTCCATCCCGAGGAACCGGAACACGCGTCCCATGAGCTCGGACTGGTAGCTCGCGAGGTAGTCGTTCACGGTGACGACGTGGACGCCCTTGCCGGTGAGCGCGTTGAGATAGGCCGGTGCGGTGGCGACGAGGGTCTTGCCCTCACCGGTCTTCATCTCCGCGATGTTTCCGAGGTGGAGCGCCGCCCCACCCATGAGCTGGACGTCGAAGTGCCTCATCCCCAGGGTGCGGGTCGAGGCCTCGCGCACCGCGGCGAACGCCTCCGGCAGCAGCGAATCGAGGGATTCGCCGTCGGCCCAGCGCTCCTTGAATCGGTCGGTCTCCTCCCGGATCTCCGCATCGCTCATCTCGTCGAATTCGTCGGAGAGATTGTTGATCGCCGTCGTGTAGCCGCGCAGCTTCTTGAGCGTGCGACCCTCTCCGGTCCTCAACAGCTTTTCCAGGAAGTTGGCCACGATTCTCCTTGCGTCCGGTCCGATCGACCGGCTCGGGTGTTTCCGTCACGTCAGTGACCTAGCTTAGCGCCGATCAGCAGGCGCCCGTCATCGCACGACGAGGGTGCCGAGTCCCAGCCAGCGGCGCATGTCCTCGAGCTCCGCGACGAGCGCCTCCGGGTGCTGGGCGTCCTCCCAGTGCACCCGGTGGGCGATGAGCGCATCCGCCTTCCGGTCCGCGGCGAGGTCCACGCGCCCGACCAGCCGGTCCCCGAGCAGGAAGGGCATGACGTAGTAGCCGTGGACGCGTGCGTGCGCCGGGGTGTAGATCTCGATCCGGTAGTCGAAGTCGAAGAGCCAGCGCAGCCGCTCGCGGGTGAAGACGAGCGGGTCGAAGGGGGCGAGCAGGGCGCGCGCCTCGATCCGGCGCGGCACCCGCGCGGCATGCCAGCGCAGCGCCCGGACGCCCTCGACGTCGACCTCGACGAGCTCTCCTGCGGCCACGAGCTCCGCCGCGGCAGCGCGCACCTCGGCGACGGGCTGCCGGAAGTGGTCGGCGAGGCAGGCCGGAGTGCCGATCCCGCGGGCTGCGGCGGCGATCCGCACGAGCGCGACGGCGTCGTCGCGCTCCCCGCCGATCCCGCGGGGCAGCCGGCCGGCGTCCGGGCGCAGGCCCAGGGTCGGGTCGGCGGGCGGGCCGAAGCGCAGCTCCGGCACCGGCAGGTCCGGGTGGACGTCGCCGGGCAGCGCGTAGATCCGCTCGAAGGAGCGGCTGCGGGCGGCGACGGAGACCCGGCCGGCGCGCAGCAGCGCCTCGAGCCCGGACTTCACGCGGCTCGGGTTCCACCCCCAGTGGTCGCGCTCGCGCTCGGGGATGTCGTGGCTCACCCGGCCGGCGAGCTCGCGCGCCGTGCCCGGGCCATGGGCGAGCGCCGCCTCGAGATCGAGGAGCAGGGCGCGGAAGGCGGAGCCGGTCACGGGGTCGCGCTGGCCGTAGTCGCGGCGGTACCAGTCCGCCCGGCGGCCGGCGGCGAGCGCCACGGTGGACGGCGGGGCGTAGGCCGCCTCGTGCATCCAGTACTCGACGCCCATCGGGTCGGGGGCGTGGAGGAGGGAGTCGAGGTCGGCGGTGCGATAGGGCCCGAGGCGGGAGTAGAAGGGCAGGTAGTGGCTGCGGGCGACGCGCGCCACCGAATCGATCTGCACGAGGCCCAGCGTGTCGAACACCCGCCGCAGGTGCCGGCGGTCGGGTCGCGGCGGGCGCGGCGCGGAGAAGCCGGAGGCGGCCAGCGCACAGCGTCTGGCCGCCTCCCTGCTCAGCGAGCGCACGGGATCACTCGGTGATCTCCGGGTCGAGGGTGATCACCCCGTAGCTCCAGCCCTTGCGGCGGTAGACCACCGAGGGCTTCGCGTTCTCCTCGTCGATGTAGAGGTAGAAGTCGTGGCCCACCATCTCCATCCGGTTGAGGGCCTCCTCGATGCCGATCGGGGTCGCGGGGAAGTTCTTCTCGCGCAGCACCACCGGGGAGTCGCCCTCGGACTTGATGCGGCCGTTCGTCCGGTCGCCCGCCTGGGGCTCCTCGGCCTCCGGGGCGTCCTCCTGCGGCGGCACGTACTCTATCCGGGCCATCGCCTCGGCGGTGGACTCCGGCCGGTGCTTGCCGCGGTGGGAGATCTTCTGCCGGTCGCGGGCGCGGCGCAAGCGTTCGAGCACCTTCGCCCAGGCGAGGTCGAGCGCGGCGTACTTGTCGGAGGCGCTCGCCTCGGCCCGGAGCACGGGGCCCTTCGCGATGACGGTGATCTCGACGGTCTCGGAGGTCTCCGGCTGGCGTGCGTTCGGCTCGCTCGTGATCTGGACCTCGACGGCGAGCGCGCGCGGGGCGAGCTGCTCGACCTTGGCGACCTTGTCCTCGACATGGGCCCGGAAGCTGTCGGAGATGGTCAGATGACGACCCTTGACGACGATGTCCATTGTGCGGTCCTTTGCACCTCGGGGAACGGATCGCTCCGTTGCCGTCACGGTTCGACGGCTCCTTCCATTAAATACCATCGCCAGGGGCAGTGCGAGGTCCGCCGGGGGCGATTCCGACCACCGCGACGCCGTCGACCGGGATGCGGGATGCGGCGAGCGCACGCGTGCTCTCCGCGACCGTCGCGCCGGTCGTGCAGATGTCGTCGAGGACGATGATCCGCGCCCCGGCCGCGGCGGCCGTGCGGGTTGCCGCGAGCTGCGCCGCCGCCCGTGCGGAGGCCCGGTGGGTGCCGCGCACGTTGCGCCGCCGGGCGGTGGAGCCGAACCCCACCTGGTCGCGGTGCGCCCGCACCTCGAGCAGCGGCGCGCAGCGCACGTCGAGGCCCTCCGCCCGGAGCACGGCGGCGGCGTGCGCGCCGAGCGCGGCGACGTGGTCCGCACCGCGCCGGCGCACCGCCGCGGCGGTCGCCGGCACCGGGACGAGCAGCGCGGCGGGCGCGCCCGCCGGGAACGGAGCCGGCGGGGAGTGCTCGAGCACCGCGAGCACCGCCCGGGCGAGGAGCAGGCCGAGGAGGGCGGTGAGGTCGCGGCGGTCCTTCTCCTTGTAGGCCACGAGGCAGTCGCGCAGCACACCGGTGTACTCGCCGGCCCCGTGCACCGCGCGGGTGCCGTAGCGCGGCATCGTCGCCCGCACCGGCACCGCGAGCTCGGCCAGGCAGCGCCCGCACAGGGTCACCGTCTCCGCCCCGCAGCCGGCGCAGGCGCGCGGCACGAGGAGGTCGAGGAGCTCGCCGAGGATCCGGTGCACACCGCCATGATCCCCGCCGCCCGGGGTGCGCACCAGGCGCAGGCGGCCGCTGTGACCTGTCGACGGCCCCGGCCGTGCGCGGCCCGGCTCAGCCCGGGTAGGCGGGGTCGAAGGCGCGGACGTCGACGAGCTTCTGCCAGTTCCCGGCGCTGTAGGTGTACATCTCGCCGGCGGCGGTGCTCACGCGCAGGGAACGCGAGTCGTCGCCCGCAGTGACCCGGATCCCCCCGTCGATCGAGCCGAGCGAGTTCTGCGGGCCGGCGACCGGGGTGCTGTAGGGGGTCTCCGGCGACCCCGGGGCCGGCGCGGCGAGCATGACGAGCGTGTGGGGGCCGGCCCACGAGAAGTCGGAGATCGAGTGGAGTCCGGCGCCGACGAGCAGCGGGGCGGCCTCGACCGTGCCGGTGGGGCGGTTCTGGCCGTCGCGGGTGACGCCGATGACCTCGATCCGGGTGCGGGACTCCCCATCGCTGGACAGCACCGCGAGCTGGGTGCCGTTGCGCGACACGTGGAGCGCCTCGATCCGCCGCTCGAGGAGGAACGGGACCTCGAACACCGAGAGCTCCCCGGACCGGTCGACGGCGTGGACGCGCCCGGAGTCCGCCTCGGCCGTCCACGCCCAGCCGAACCGGTCGAAGCTCGGACCGGCGAGGTCGTCGCCGGTGAGGATCACCGCATCGTCCATGGAATCGGCGACGACCCGATGGAGCTCGCTGCGATCCCCTCCGAGGTAGGCGTACATCGAGCCGTCGAGGGACACCGCCGGGTCCGAGTCGGCGTCCGACATCTCCGGGCTGCCCTCGACCGGTTCGACCCCGGTGCCCACCACCCGGGCGAGCGCGCCGTCGGACACGGCGACGGGCGGGCCGTCGACGGCCACGCCGGGGCCGGCCGCCTCGCTCGTCGCCGGGTCGAGGAGCCCGGAGCGGACGCCGACCTCGGCCTCGGTGATCGAGCCGATCGCACGCACGGTCTCCCCGATCTGGTTGATGATCCGCGCCTGGGCGAGCTCCTCGAGACCCTCTGCGGTGTCGGACAGGCCGACCTCGGCGACGCCCTCGCTCACCGTCACCATCTGCGGGTCGAGCTGGGTGCCCTCCGGCACCGCGGACACGACGGCGCCGTCGAGGTGATCGGCGGGTCCGCGCAGGAGTTCGCCGACGGCCTCCGTCGCGGTCGCCGGGGAACGGATGAACCAGCGGGTGTCGGGCACGAGGTGCTCGTAGTCCGGGGTGTAGAAGTACACCGGGTAGGCCTGGAACAGGGTGTTGAAGTTCGACGCGGACACGACGAGGCCGGGCGGGGCCTGCGAGATCCGCCACTCCCCGTTGACCTGCCGCAGCGCGAACTCCATCTCGATCACCGTGTCGTCGCCGGGCTCGCGGTAGAGGCGGCGCTCGTCGAGGCTCGCCTGGATCGGGACGTCGAAGGACACGCTCTGCGAATCCGCGGTGATCTCGCTCGTGAGCTCGTCGAGACCGGTCCCGGTGGGCATCACCCGCACGACGGAGCGCGGGTTCCACTCGGTGGAGAAGGACTCGGTGAGGAAGGCGCGTGCGACCTCGAAGTTGTTCGAGTAGCCGGCACCGGCGGCGAGGAAGCCGCGCACGATCTCGTCCGGCCCGGCCCCGGGCACGGGACCATCGGGGTCGATGCGCGACTGCACCCCGGACTCGCTGTCGTCGACGGGGATGCGCCCGATCCCGCCGTCGCGCGGGATCGACACGCAGCCGCTGAGCACGAGGGCGAGGCAGGCGAGCAGGGCGAGCAGGTCAGTCCGTCTCATACTCAGCCTCCGCGGGGTCGACGACGATGGGGATGGACCCGGTCTGGATCCGCACCGAGCCGTCCGAGGAGCTCGGACCGGCGACCAGGGCGGCACCGGTGTGCGCGGCATCGGCCGGCGGCAGCGGCAGCGGCGAGGAGGAGATCTCCTGCCGCTGGCGCCGCGGCAGCGTGAGCCGGAAGCACGCGCCCTCGCCCTCCCGGCCCCAGGCCTGCAGCCAGCCGCCGTGGAGGTGGGTGTCCTCGAGCGAGATCGCCAGGCCCAGCCCCGAGCCGCCGAGGGTGCGGCGGCGGGACGGGTCGGCGCGCCAGAAGCGGTCGAACACGTGCTCGACGTGCTCCTCGCTCATCCCGATGCCGTGGTCGCGCACGCTCACCGCGACCGCCTCGGCGTTGGCGGCGAGGTAGATGTCGACCCGCCGGCCCTCCCCGTGCTCGATCGCGTTGACGACGAGGTTGCGCACGACGCGGGTGATCCGCACCCGGTCGACCTCGGCCATGACCGGGGAGGACGGGGCGTGGAGGAGGAGCTCGGTGCCGGCCTGGGTGGCGACGACGGAGAGGGTGTCGAGGACGCCGGTGACGATCTCGCCGATGTCGGTGGGCTTCGTCACGAGGTTCGCCGCGCCCGCGTCGTAGCGGGAGATCTCGAGCAGGTCGCCGAGCAGCAGCTCGAAGCGCTCGACCTGGGAGTTGAGGAGCTCCGCGGAGCGCGCGGTCGAATCGTCGAAGTCCTCCCGCGACTCGTAGATCATGTCCGAGGCGATGTGGATCGTGGTGAGCGGGGTGCGCAGCTCGTGGGACACGTCGGACACGAACTGCCGCTGGAGCACGGTGAGCAGCTCCATCCGGGTGATCTGGTCCTGCAGGGTGTCGGCCATCGAGTTGAAGCTCTCGGCGAGCGTGGCGATCTCGTCCTTCCCGTGCACCGGCATCCGCTGGTCGAGGTCGCCGTGGGCGAGCTGCCCGGCGACCTCGGCGGCGGTGCGCACCGGCACGACGACGAGCCGGGTGACGATCCACGCGATCGCGCCGATGAGCACGGACAGCACGATCGCGGCGACGATGAGCGCGCGGAGCACGAAGTCGAGCGTGTTCTGCTCCTCCTGGAGATCGGCGACGACGAACAGCTCGAACTGGCCGGCGGCGGGGATCGTCACCTGCTGGGCGACGACGAGCCCGGGCGAGGACTCCTCGCCGGGCAGCGTGACGGACTGGTAGAGCTGCTCGCCGAGCTCGGCGCGGTCGACCGCGGAGAGGTAGGCGTCGGGCAGCTCGGCGACGGGGATCGACTCCTCGCCGCCGACGAGCGCGACGAGCGGCGGGACCGAGGTGGAGCGCTCCTTCGGCTCGAGCGCCACCGAGCGCAGGGGCGTGGGCGAGCGCGACAGCATCGAGCGCAGCTGGGTGTTGAGCGTCTCCGACAGCGCCTCGTCGTCCTCCCCTGTGGACAGCGACTGGAGCTCGGCGGCGTACCCGGCGGTCTGCACCGACACCGAGGACAGCTTCGACTCGAACAGGCCGCGCGAGATCTGCTGGGACATGTACGCCCCGACGCCGAGCACCGCGATGATCGTCAGCGCGATGGTGAGGACGACGATCCGGAACTGGAGCGAGTGCGTGAATGCCCGGGCGACCCAGCGTCCCGCGCCGCCGAGGATCCGCGCGGCGGTCTCGAGGAACCCGGCGAGCGCCGGGGTGCGGCTCACGTCGCCTGGCCGGCCTTGTAGCCGACGCCGCGCACGGTCACGACGATGTCGGGCTTCTCCGGGTCCTTCTCGATCTTCGAGCGGAGTCGCTGGACATGGACGTTGACGAGCCGGGTGTCGGCGGCGTGCCGGTAGCCCCAGACCTCCTCGAGGAGGGTCTCGCGGGAGAACACCTGCCAGGGCTTGCGGGCGAGCGCGACGAGCAGGTCGAACTCGAGCGGGGTGAGCGACACCGGCTCGCCGGCCTTCGTCACGGTGTGCCCGGCGACGTCGATGCTGACGTCGCCGACGGTGAGGATCTCCGGGGCGGACGGCTCGGCCATCCGCAGCCGGGCGCGCACCCGGGCGATGAGCTCCTTGGGCTTGAACGGCTTGGGGACGTAGTCGTCGGCCCCGGACTCGAGGCCGAGCACGACGTCGACGGTGTCCGACTTCGCGGTGAGCATGATGATCGGGACGCCGGACTCCTCACGGATCTCCCGGCACACCTCGAGGCCGTCCTTGCCGGGGAGCATGAGGTCGAGGAGGACGAGATCCGGATGGACGTCGTGGAAGGCGTCCAGCGCCCCGTCGCCGGTGGCGCAGAAGTGCGGTTCGAACCCCTCGCTCTTGAGCACGATGCCGATCATCTCCGCGAGTGCGGTGTCGTCGTCCACTACCAGAATCCGAGCGTTCATGGCGCCCATTCTTCCCCACTCGTCCCGGATTGCGGAATCCGCGTGCCCGGGCGCGTCGCGGACCGGGCCTCCCGCACCCCGGCGCCGACGGCCTCGCAGCCCGCCCCGCGGCCGGGGCCGAGCCGGGCCGGTGTTGGTATCCGCATCCCGGCTTGGGAATAATGGCGCGGGGAACCGGACCGTCGACGCCGACGGGCACCGGCCGGACGCGTCCGAGGAGGTGAGCACCGTGGCCGAACCGCCGAGTGCCGCCTGGGCCGCGCGCATGGACTGGCGCAGCGGGACCCTCGTGGCCGCCGCCCCGGGAGCGCCGCGGGTCGAGTGGCGGCCGCCGCCGCGGCCCGGAGTGCTGTCCCGGCGTCCGCTGCGCTTCTTCGAGGGGCTCGACGGCGGCTTCCGGCTCATCCGCTTCGCCCCGGCGCTCACCGTCGGGCTCTCCGCGATCGTCTTCACCCTGTGGACGCTGCTCATCGGCGTCGTGATCTCCGGCCTCGCGTGGGCGGGCACCGGGTTCCTCTCCGAGGTGTTCTCCGACCCCGATGCCGCCGCCGGCTTCTCGATCGTCGCCCAGTTCGGGGCCTTCGCGCTCTCGATCTCCTCGCTCTCCCTCGTCCACCTGCTCACCGGGGTCGGCGCCGTCGCGGCGCGGGCCGCCTTCGACTCCCGCCGCATGACCCTGCGCGCGGGCTGGCTGGCGCTGCGCGGGGTGCGCCTGCGCCTCGTGCTCGTCACCGGGCTGCTCGGCCTCGCCCATCTCCTCGCGCTCGCCGTGCTCCTCCTCCCGGCGCTCGTCGTCGCCGGGCTCGGGCAGAGCACCGCCTCGCTCGTGCTCACCGGCCTGGGGCTGCTCGGCTGGTGCGCCTTCACCCTCTACTTCGCGCTGCGCACGGCGTTCGTCGGCTGCACGGTCGCGCACGAGCGCCGCACGATCCGGCAGGCGTTCGTCCGCTCGTGGCGACTCACCGGGAGCGGGTTCTGGCGCACCCTCGGCCAGCTCCTGCTCGGCTGGTACCTCTCGAACCAGCTCGTCTCGATCATCATCACCCCGCTCGTCGTCATCGCCTACGTCCTGACGATCCTCGCCGTCATCATCGGGATCTCGAGCGGCACCGGCGGCACCGTGATGCTCCTCTCCGCGCTCGCCGTCGTCGCCGTCGTCGTCGGCGCGCTGACGATCGCGGCCACCGCGGTCCTCTTCGCCTACCTCGCCGGGCTCGTGTCCGTCGTCTTCTTCGACCGGCTCATGCGCGCCGAGGGCTACGACCTCGTGCTCCTGCGCCAGGCGGAGGCCGAGGCGTGAGCGCCTGGGCCGCGCCGCTCAACCCGGACCGCGACTCCGCACAGCGCTGGGCCGAGGAGGAGCTGTCGAAGCAGGAGTACCAGGAGGCCGACCTCACCCTCCTGCAGCGGCTGGGAGCCGCGATCTCCGACTTCTTCTCCGAGCTCACGGCACCGGTCGCCGACATCCGCTCCGTCTGGCTCATCGTGCTCGTCGTGCTCGTCGTCGCCGCCCTCGCAGTGCTCGTCGTGTGGCGGGTGCGGCGCGGCTCCGGCGGCAGCCTGAGCGACCCCTACCGGCCGCTCGCCGTGCTCGTGCCCGATGTCGACCCCGAGGAGCTGCGGGCACGCGCACGGGCCGCGGCCGCCGCCGGGGACTGGACCCCGGCGGTGCAGGACGCCACCCGCGCCCTCCTCGTGGGCCTGGGGCGGGCCGAGGTCATCGAGGTGACGACGGCGAGCACCGCCTCGGAGCTCACGACGGCCGCCGCCGCGGCCCGTCCCGCCGAGGCGGGCGCGCTCCACCGGGTCGGCCGCACCTTCGACGACATCACCTTCGGCACGGAGGCCGCTGCGGAGGCCGACTACGAGCGGGTCCGTGAGCTCGACCGCCGACTGACCGCCGGGGTGCGCGCATGAGCGCCGGCCTCGACGTCGCGGTGCGCGGCACTGCTCGCGCCGGCGGACCCGGGACCTGGCAGCGGGTGCGCAGCGGGGCCCGCTCCTCGACCGTGTGGGTGATCGCCGCCCTCGTCGTCCTCCTCGCCGCGATCGTCGGGTTCCTGTCGCAGACCGGCACGGAGGAGACCCGGCCGCTCCACTGGGAGTCGTCCGCGCCCGCGGGCGGGCGGGCCGTGATCGAGGTGCTCCGCGCCCGGGGCATCGAGGTGAGCACCACCGAGTCCTACGACGAGGCCGCGCAGCGCGCCGCGGACTCCGACGCCACGCTGCTCGTGTTCGACCCCGACTCCGCCCTCGCCACCGAGCACCGGCACCGGCTCCGCTCCGCAGCGGTGGATTCCGGATCCCCGCTCGTCGTCGTCGAGCCCGGGACGGAGGTCACCGACTGGTCCCCCGGCGTCCAGCAGGCGTACCAGACCGCCGCCGGGCCCGGCGGCAGCGCTCCGCTCGCCCCCGACTGCACGTGGGAGACCGCGCAGCGCGCCGGCACCGTGAGGGACTCGCCCGAGCGGTACGCCGCGCTCGGCGCCCAGGACTCCGAGGTCACGGTGTGCTACCACCAACCATGGGACCAGGCCGGCTACGGCGCGGTGACCCGGGAGGAGCTCGACGGCACCACCGTGACCGTGCTCGGCTCCCGGGCCTGGCTGAATAACGCGCACCTCGCCGACTCGGGCAACGCCGCCCTCGCCCTCGGCGCGCTCGGCGAGCGGGACTCCCTCGTCTACTACTACGCCGATCCGAACGACGAGACTCTCGGCGCCGGCCCGGACGACGAGCTGCTCGGCCCGTCGTTCGACCTCGTGCCCGCCTGGTTCTGGGTCGCCCTGCTGTGGCTGATCCCGCTCGGGATCGCGGCGATGCTGTGGCGCGGCCGCCGCTTCGGACCGCTCGCCGTCGAGCGCCTGCCGGTCGTCGTGCCGCCGGTGGAGACCGTCCTCGGCCGCGCCGGCATCCTCCAGCGCGCCGGAGCGCGCGACTCCGCGCTGCACACCCTGCGCACCGCCGCGCTGCTGCGCCTGGCCTCCGGCCTGTCGCTGCCGCCGCACTCCCGCACCCCGGAGATCTGCGCCGCCGTCGCCGCCCGCACCGCTCGCGACCCCGCCGAGGTGAACCGGCTCCTCGCCGGACCCGCCCCGAGCAGCGACGCCGAGCTCACCGCCATCGCCACCGCCATCGCAACCCTGGAGAGCGAGATCTCACCCCTATGAGCCACATCCCCCCGCAGCCGCCGAACCAGCCCGACGACCGGTTCCGCCCGCACCCCGGCGCCCATCCCTCCGGCGCGCACCCGGGGGCGGGGCAGCCTGCGGCACCCGCGCCGGGCCAGTACACCGGGTCCGGTCCGGGGCACCACCCCGCCCCGGGGCCGGGGGCGCCTCCCCCGGTGGAGCAGGGCCACGCCGCGTACGCCCCACCGACCCTCGAAGCCCGGCTCGCCGAGCAGCACCGGCTCGACGACCGCGACCACGCGCTGCGCGCCCGGCTCGAGGCGGTCCGCAGCGAGGTCGGCAAGGCCGTGGTCGGCCAGGAGCCGGCCGTCGACGGGATCCTGCTCGCGCTCCTGTGCCGGGGGCACGTGCTCCTCGAGGGAGTGCCCGGGGTGGCCAAGACGCTGCTCGTGCGCACGATCGCGCAGGCGCTCGACATGGCCTCCACCCGCGTGCAGTTCACCCCCGACCTCATGCCCGGCGACGTCACCGGTTCGATGATCTACGACACGCGCTCCGGGGACTTCGAGTTCCGGGAGGGGCCGGTGTTCACCCATCTCCTCATCGCCGACGAGATCAACCGCACCCCGCCCAAGACCCAGTCCGCCCTGCTCGAGGCGATGGAGGAGCGGCAGGTGTCCGTCGACGGCACCACCCGCACCCTGCCGAGCCCGTTCCTCGTCGCCGCGACCCAGAACCCCATCGAGTACGAGGGCACCTATCCGCTGCCCGAGGCGCAGCTCGACCGCTTCCTGTTCAAGCTCGTCCTCGAGCTGCCCGGTCGCGACACCGAGCTCGAGATCCTGCGCCGGCACGCGCACGGATTCGACTCCCACGACCTCGCCGAAGCCGGGGTGGGCCCGGTCGCCGACATCCCGACCCTGCTCGAGGCCGCCGAGCGGGCCGGCGGGATCCACGTCGCCCCCGAGGTGCTCGAGTACCTCGTCGACATCGTGCAGGCGACCCGGATCGCGCCCTCGCTCGCGCTCGGGGTGTCCCCGCGCGGCGCCACCCGGCTCCTCGCCGCCGCGCAGGCGCGCGCCTGGCTGTCCGGGCGCGGCTACGTCACCCCCGACGACGTCAAGCTACTCGTCCCGATGACCTTCCGCCACCGCGTCCTGCTCCGGCCCGAGGCGCAGATGGACGGGATCGGCATCGACCAGGTGCTCACCTCGATCATCGACACCACCCGAGCCCCGCGCTGATGGTCCCCACCTGGCGCTTCGTCCTCCTCGTCGCGCTCGCGGCGATCCCGGTGCTGCTCGTGCCCGGCTGGGACACCGCCGGGCTCGCGCTCGCCGCGGCCGCGTTCATCGCACTCCTCGACTGGCTCCTCACCCCGCGCCCGCGCCGGGTCTCCGCCCAGCGCACGCCCGGCCGCCGGGTGCGCCTCGGCGAGGACACGCACGCCACCCTCACGCTGCGCAACGAGGGCCGGCGCATGCAGCGCCTCCATGTCCGCGACGCGTGGACCCCGAGCGCCGGCGCCGCGGACGTCCGGTTCCGCACCCGGCTGCGCGCCGGTGAGTCCTTCGAGCGCGTGCTCACGCTCACCCCGACCCGCCGCGGGGTGCTCCCGGCCGACCGCCTCACCCTGCGCTCGCGGTCCTGGCTCGGCGTCCTCGGGCGGCAGACGAGCATCGACGTGCCTGCGAGCATCCGTGTCATGCCGCCGTTCCTGTCGCGCCGCCACCTGCCCTCGAAGCTCGCCCGGCTGCGCGAGCTCGACGGGCGCACCGCAGTGATGATCCGCGGTCTCGGCACCGAGTTCGACTCGCTGCGCGAGTACGTCCGCGGCGACGACGTGCGCTCGATCGACTGGCGGGCCACCGCGCGCGCTCGCGAGCTCATGGTCCGCACCTGGCGGCCCGAGCGCGACCGGCGGGTCGTCATCGTCCTCGACTCCTCGCGCCTCGCGGCGCGCCGCTGCGGCACCGGCACGGTGTTCGATGCCGCGCTCGAGGCCGGCCAGCTGCTCGCCGCGCTCGCCGCCGGCGGTGGCGACCGGGTCGACCTCCTCGTCGCCGATGCCCGGGTCCGCGCCCGGATCGGACCGATCACCGGGCGCGATCCGATGGGCCGGCTGTCGAACGAGCTCACCGACGTCGACCCCGAGCTCCTCGACGCGGACTGGGATGCGATCACCTCGGCCGTCATGCGGGCGGCATCCCAGCACTCGCTCGTCGTCCTCGTCACCGCGCTCGACCCGACGACGGTCGCCGAGGACATCCTGCCGGCCCTGCCCGTGCTGCGCGCCCGGCACTCCGTGGCGATCGCCTCGGTCGCGGACCCCGAGCTCGAGTCGATGGCCGCCCGCGTGCACACCCCGGCCCTGGCCTATCGGGCGGCGGCGGCCGAGCGGGAGCTCCTCGAGGTGCGCTCGGTCATCGGCTCGCTGCGGGAATCGGGCATCCATTCGGTCCATGAGCCCCCGGAGGACCTCGCCCCGGCGCTCGCCGACCTCTACATCTCCCTCAAGGCCACCGGCCGCCTCTGAGCACTCGATCTCCGAAGGTTCCTGGGAGCGGATCCGCCGTTCTCTGCACTCTCGACCGCCGTGGAATGCGTGCGACGCCGCGGCCGGGCTCAGTCGACGGCGACGACCTCGTAGCCGGCGCGGTCGTCCGACAGGTCACCGGTGTCGCCGGCGCGCAGCGCCGGCCGGCCGAGCACGATCGCATAGACGACGATGCCCACGGTGTAGAGCGCGCCGATCCCGATCCGGATGACGTCGGGCAGGCTCGAGGGGGTGACGAAGCCCTCGATGATGCCGGACAGGAAGAGGAGCACGACGAGTCCGAGCGCGACGGTGATGAGGGAGCGGGCGGCTCGGGCGAGAGCGGCGCGTCGGGTCCGCGGACCGGGCACGACCCAGGCGAGGAAGATCTGCAGGCCGGCCGCCGCGGCGATGAGGATGCACGTGATCTCCGGGATCCCGTGGGGCAGGATGTAGCGGAAGAACTCCGCCCCGTGGCCGAACTCGAACATGATCGCCCCGGACAGCCCGACGTTGAAGGCGTTGAGGATGAGGCCGAACACGATCGGGAAGCCGAGGATCCCGAGCGCCACCCACTGCACCGCGATCCACGCGTTGTTCGCCCACACCCCGACGGTGAAGAAGCCACTCGGGTGCTCGAAGTAGTAGTCGACGAAATCCTCCTCCGCGAGCCGCCGGCGCATCTCCGCATCGCCGAAGCCCTCGAGCACCGCCGGGTCGTTGTAGGCCCACACGGTGGTGAGGACGCTGATCCCGACGAAGAAGGCGAACACGCCGAGGAACATCCAGCGCAGGGAGTAGAGCGCGGCGGGCAGGGACACGACCCAGAACTGGACGAGCGAGCCGCGCAGGCCCAGCGGCACCCCGGTGAGCTGCATGCGCGAGCGGTGGACGATGCTCGACAGCCGGATCGACACCTCGGAGTCCGGTGCCACGGTCTGGATCCGCGACAGGTCCTTCGAGGCGGAGCGGTAGAGGGCGAGGAACTCCTCGGCCTCGCGCGCGTCGAGCGTGTTGCGGGAGGCGAGCGTCGACAGCCGGGCCCAGGCCGGTCCGTGGAGCTCGGCGAGCAGAGCCGGATCCATGGTGGACAGCATAGTCGGCACCGTCTGTGCCACGATAGTTCCCGTGAGCACACTCGTCACCGGTGAGGCGGTCGCCCTCGACGTGCGCGCGGCCTCGCTCGGGGCGCGCGCCGTGTCGTGCGCGATCGACTTCGTCGTCTACGGTATCGCCTACTCCGCGATCATGTTCAGCGCCGCCTGGGTGATCGACTGGAGCACGATCGTCGATTCGCTCCTCGGCCGGACGCTCACCCTGCTCCTCACCGTGCTCACCCTCGTCCTCATCCCGTGCACGGTCGAGGCGCTCACCCGCGGCCGCTCGCTCGGCAGGCTCATCTGCGGGCTGCGGATCGTGCGCGAGGACGGCGGGGCGATCACCTTCCGGCACGCCTTCATCCGCGCCCTGCTGTGGCAGTTCGAGGTGTTCGCCACCGGCGGCGGCCTGGCCGCGCTCGTCGGCCTGCTGTCCCCGCAGAGCAAGCGGATCGGGGACTATCTGGCGGGCACGCTGGCGGTGAACGAGCGGGCCGGGATGCCGCGCTTCGCACGGATCGCCGTCCCGCAGCACCTGGTGCCGTGGATCTCGCGCGCGGACGTCTCACCGATCCCGGCGGGGCTCCACTACCGGATGGTGCAGTTCCTCGTCACCGCCGAGCAGCGCACGCCCGCCTCCCGGCTCGACCGGGCGATCGAGCTCGCCGAGGAGGTCAACCCGTTCATCGCGCCGGCTCCTCCCCCGGGCACGCACCCCGAGGAGTTCCTCGCCGCGATCATCGGCCGCACCCGCCACGAGTACACGCTGCGGATGCAGCGCTCGGCGCGCTCGACCGAGGCCTTCCGCGCGCGGGTGGGCGCGCTTCCCTTCGGCCAGCGCCTCTGACCGGACCGGCACACCGGTTCGGTCAGCGGCACCGTGGCGCCCGGGCGGGTCCGATCCCGCTCCGGGCGCCGCGCTCACTCCGGGCGCAGCCGCAGTCCCTGCATCCCGCCGTCGACGGCGAGCGCGACGCCCGTGGTCGAACCGGCGAGCGGGGAGGCGAGGTAGGCGATGGCCTCCCCGACCTCGGCCGGGGTGACGAGCCGCCCGTGCGGCTGCCGGGCGGCGAGCGCGGACCGTTCCGCCGCCGGGTCCGGCGCGGAGTCGAGGAGCCGGCCCACCCAGGGGGTGTCCGCGGTGCCGGGGTTGACGCAGTTGACGCGGATCCCCTCGCGCAGGTGGTCGGCGGCCATCGCAAGCGTGAGCGAGGCCACCGCACCCTTGCTCGCGCTGTAGAGCGCCCGCTGCGGGAGCCCGGCGGTGGCCGCGATCGAGCAGGTGTTGACGACCGCGGCGCGGTCCGAGGCCCGCAGGTGCCCCAGCGCGGCCCGCGTCACCCGCACGATGCCGAGGACGTTGATGTCGAGGACGCGGCGCCACTCCTCGTCCGAGTTGTCCTCGATGGTCCCCTGCGCGCCGATCCCGGCGTTGTTGACGACGACGTCGATCCCGCCGAGCCGCTCGGCGGCCTCGGCGACGGCACGGCGCACGGAGGCATCGTCGCCGACGTCGCAGGCGATGCCGGTGAAGGCGGGGTCCGCCGCCTCGGGCCGGAGGTCGAGGACGGCGACCGCGGCTCCGCGCTCGGCGAGCGCGTGGGCGGCGGCGGCACCGATGCCCGAGGCGCCGCCGGTGACGATCGCCGAGAGCCCTGTCATGGATGCGTGCATGGTGTTCTCCTGGTTCTTCGGTCCGGTGGGCGGCGGTCGCCGTGCACCCGGGTTCGGCGGGCGGCGCTCAGGCGTCGACGAACTCGTGGCGCTGGCGGCCGAGCCCGGCGATCTCGACCTCGACGACGTCCCCGGCACGGAGATAGTCGAAGCGTCCCGACAGGGCCACGCCCTCCGGGGTGCCGGTGAGGATGACGTCGCCGGGCTCGAGCACGAGGTACTGCGAGAGGTGGTGGACGATCTCGTCGACGCCGAAGATCATGTCCCGCGTGTTCGAGTCCTGCCGGATCTCGCCGTTGACCCAGCTGCGGATCGTGAGGTCGGACGGGTCGAGCGCGTCCGCGCTGACGAACCACGGGCCGAGCGGGGAGAAGCCGGGGGCGCACTTGCCCTTCGACCACTGTCCGCCGGACTCGTGCATCTGGAAGTTCCGCTCGGACAGGTCGTCGGCGAGCACGTAGCCGGCGATCGCGGCGGCCGCCTCCTTCCGGTCGCCGAGGTAGGAGCACCGCTGCCCGATGACGATCCCGAGCTCGACCTCCCAGTCCGTCGTCGTCGACCGGCGCGGGATCCGGGCGGTGTCGTCCGGGCCGGCGATGGTGTTCGGGGTCTTGAAGAACAGCACCGGCTGGGCGGGCGGCTCGGCGCCGGACTCCGCGGCGTGCGCGGCGTAGTTCATCCCGATGCACAGCAGCGCCTGGGGATCGACGACGGGCGCGCCGATCCGCATGCCCGGGGTGACCTCGGCCGCGGGCAGCGCGCCCTCGGCGTGCGCGGCGGCGACCCGGGCGAGGCCGTCCTCGGCGAAGAAGCGCCGGTCGTAGGTCGCGGTGACGGACGAGGCTTCGAACCAGTCGTCACCGCCGTCGGGGCGGGCGATGCCGAGCAGCGGTGTCTCCGACCCGAGCGGGCCGACTCGCATGAGCTTCATGGGTACTCCTGACTGTGGGTGGTGGTGAGGTGGGTGGTCGTGGTGGTCTGCCGTGGGGCGGTCGGCGTGCGGAGCCCGACCGAGGGTCTCAGGTTCCGGCGAAGGACCTCAGCCGCCGGCCGCCGGGACGGCGGTGCCGAGGACCGAGGTCGTGAATCCGAGCCCCGCCCCGCCGCCGGTGCCGGACCCGCCGGACATGCCGGAGCGGAACCGCTCGAGCGCGCTGCCGAGGTGCTCGCGCATCGCCTGCGCGGCGTCGCGCGGGCGGCATTCGGCGATCGCGGTGGCGATCGCGACGTGCTCGCCGACGGTCGCGGTGCCGTCGAAGTCCTGCGGGTAGAGCCGGAACACGTGGAGGTGGGCGTGGAGGCTGCGGTAGGCGTCGAGGAGGAAGGGGTTGTCGACCGCGGCGAGCATGATCTCGTGGAACCGGACGTCGTGGGCGATGAGCTCGGCGCGCGGGTTCTGCGCCGACTCCTGCGCGGCGAGGTAGGACTCGAGCTCGTCGGCCATCCGCCGGCCCGGGTTCCCCACCCGGTCGACCGCCACGGTCGAGGCGGTCCAGGGCTCGATGAGCAGCCGCACCTCGAACATGTTGGCCAGCCCCCGCTCGTCGAGCAGCGCGGTCGTCGTGTATCCGCGGTTCTTGTCGCGGACGACGAGCCGGTCGCCCTCGAGGTGCTGGAGCGCCTCGCGCACCGGCGTCTGCGACACGCCGAGGCGGCGCGAGAGCTGGTCGATGTTCACCCGCTCCCCGGGTGCGATCGCGTTGCTCACGATGAGCGTCCGAATCTCCTCGAGCACGTCGATGCGGCCTGTCATGTCGCCTCCGTCGCAGATCACCCGGTGGAATCCGGGTCCTCCATGAATACCAGTTCGCCGCCTCATCGCGGCTGGGAATCCCAACCCTACATGATTTACAACGATCCTATCTGATGTGTAGGTTTCCTGTGAACATGCGATCCAGCCCATACCATTCGACGAAGAAGGAGGGCCTCCCGGTGTCACTCATCCGGGTCTACGACGACCGGTCCCCTAAGTCCCGGATGCTCGACGGCTCCGATGCGATGAATCCCGACCCCGACTACTCCGCGGCGCACGTCGAGCTGCGCACCGATGCCGCCGACGGCCTCCAAGGCCACGGCTTCAGCTTCACGATCGGTCGCGGCAACGAGGTCATGACCGCCGCGATCGCAACGCTGACCGACCACGTCGTCGGCCTCGACGCCGAAGAGCTCCTCTCCGACCTCGGCCGCGCCTGGCGACTCCCGTCCACGACTCGCAGCTGCGCTGGCTCGGCCCGGAGGAGGGCGTCATGCACATGGCCGCCGGCGCCGTCCTCAACGCTCTGTGGGACCTGCGCGCCAAGCGCGCCGGCCTGCAGCTGTGGCGCCTGCTGGCGGAGGTGACGCCCGAGGAGATCGTCGACATCGTCGACTTCCGCTACCTCACCGGCGCGCTCATTCGCGACGAGGCCCTCGACATCCTCCGCGCCGCGGAGCCCGGGCGCGCTGCTCGCATCGCCGAGCTCGAAGCCACCGGCTACCCGGCGTACACGACGACGCCGGGCTGGCTCGGCTACAGCGACGAGAAGCTCGTCGCCCTCGCGGAGCAGGCCGTCGCGGACAGCTTCACCCAGATCAAGCTCAAGGTCGGGGCGGACCTCGACGACGACCGCCGGCGCTTCGCGCTCGCGCGGCGGGCCGTCGGGGACTCCGTCGAGATCGCGATCGACGCGAACCAGCGCTGGGACGTCGCCGAGGCGATCGACTGGGTCACTGCGATGGACGACGACTCGATCGCCTGGGTCGAGGAGCCGACGAGCCCCGAAGACATCCTGGCCCATGCCGCGATCGCCCCGGGGGATCGCCCCGATCCCCGTCGCCACCGGCGAGCACGTCCACAACCGGGTGATGTTCAAGCAGATGCTCCAGGCCGGGTCGATGGAGGTGCTGCAGCTCGACGCGACACGGGTGGGCGGGGTCAACGAGAACATCGCGATCCTGCTGCTCGCCGCGAAGTTCGGTGTGCGGGTGTGCCCGCACGCCGGCGGTGTCGGCCTGTGCGAGGCCGTCCAGCACCTGTCGATGTTCGACTTCGTCGCGGTCTCCGGCACCCGGGAGCGCCGCTCGATCGAGTTCGTCGACCACCTCCACGCGCACTTCATCGAGCCGATCGACGTCCGCGCCGGCCACTACCGGGCGCCCCGCCTGCCCGGCGCGGGCATGGAGATGCACGCCGGATCGCTCGCCCGCTACGCCTACCCCGGCGGCGCCGAGTGGAGTGCGGCGACGGGCGCCGTCCCCGCGGCGGAGGCCGGCAGGAGCGAGGCGGTCCATGCCTGAGACCATCGCCCTCCGCACCGAGCTCCGGCCCGGCCGCGAGCTCGACTACAAACGATCCACGCGCAGATCCCCGCCGAGCTCGACACCACACTGCGCGACGCCGGGGTCCGCGGCTGGCGGATCTGGCGCGACGGCACACACCTCTTCCACCTCGTCGAGGTCGACGACTACGCCGCGATGCGCGCCGCCCTCGCCGACCACCCGGTGAACGTCGCCTGGCAGGCGCAGATGGACGAGCTCCTCGCGGTGCCCGACGACTACTCCGGACAGGACTCCGGCCTGCCGCTCGACTGGAGGCTGCCATGACCGCACCCGGGGATCTCGAAGTCCTTCCCCGGGGTCCGCGCGCTCGACGACGTGCAGCTCACCCTGCACGGCGGGGAGGTGCTCGGACTCATCGGGGAGAACGGCGCCGGCAAGTCGACGCTCATGCAGATCCTCTCCGGGATCCACCCGCCGGACGCCGGCCGGATCGCGATCAACGGCCGCCAGGTGGAGATCCTCACCCCCAAGGCCGCGGAGACGCTCGGCGTGTCGATCATCCACCAGGAGTTCAACCTCGCCGCCGACCTCAGCGTCGCGCAGAACATCTTCCTCGGCCGCGAACCCCGCAGCCTCGGGATGTTCGTGTCCGACGCGACGCTCAACGGGCGCGCCGCCGCGCTCCTCGAGCGGGTCGGCGTCGACCTCGACCCGCGCACCCGGGTGGGCGACCTCACCGTCGCCGGGCAGCAGATGGTCGAGATCGCCAAGGCGCTGAGCGTGCAGTCGGACATCCTCATCATGGACGAGCCGACCGCAGCCCTCAACGACGCCGAGGTCGCGGCCCTCCACGACATCATCCGCGGCTTCGTGTCGCCGACCACCGGCGTCATCTACATCTCCAACCGGATGGAGGAGCTCAAGCGGATCACCGACCGCATCACCGTGCTCCGCGACGGCCAGTACATCGACACCGTCGACACCCCGGACACCGAGCTGCGCACGGTGATCGCGATGATGGTCGGGCGGGAGATCACCGCGGCCGAGGAACTGGCACCCGCGCACATCGATGCGGCCGCTCCCCCGGCCCTCGAGGTCGAGGGACTGTCGACGAAGCGGCTGCTGCGCGACGTTTCCTTCTCCGTGCGGCGCGGTGAGATCCTCGGCTTCGCCGGGCTCATGGGAGCCGGCCGGACCGAGGTGGCGCGCGCCGTCATCGGCGCCGACCCGCACACCGCGGGCACGATCCGGCTCGACGGCACCCCGGTGCGGCTCGCCTCGCCCGCGGCGGCCGCCGCGGCCGGCATCGGCTACCTGTCCGAGGACCGCAAGCACCTGGGCCTGCTCCTCGACCGCAGCGTGGCGGACAACATCGCGCTCAGCAGCCTGCCGAAGCTCAGCACCGCCGGGTTCGTCCGCACCGGGGCGATCCGCGCAGCCGCGCTCTCCGCGGTCGACACGCTGCGGATCAAGACCCCGTCGATCGGCCAGCAGGTGAAGAACCTGTCCGGCGGCAACCAGCAGAAGGTCGTCATCGGCAAATGGCTGCTCCACGACTCCGGGGTGCTGATCTTCGACGAGCCCACCCGCGGGATCGACGTCGGGGCGAAGGAGGAGATCTACGCCCTCCTCCAGTCGCTCGCCGAGCAGGGGAAGGCGATCATCGTGATCTCCTCCGAGCTGCCGGAGGTCCTGCGCCTGTGCCATCACGTCGCGGTGATGAGCGAGGGCCGGTTCGCCGGCACGCTCGACGCCGCCGAGGCGAGCCAGGAATCGATCATGGAGCTCGCGACGGCCCACTCCCAGGTCACCGTCCACTCCGCACCCCAGCCCACCGACACCCGTGACCGAGGAGGTCCTCGCCATGAGCACCACGACCACTGAGACCCGGGCCGCGGGCCCGACCGCGAGCGGCCCGCCGCAGCGCACCGGACTGCTCTCCCGGCTCCGCAGCTCGCTGCAGCAGATGCTCGCCTTCGTCAGCCTCATCGTGCTCTTCATCTTCTTCACCGTCGCCAACCCCGATTTCGCTTCGGTGTCGAACATCTCCGGCATCCTGCTCGCCACCGCGGTCATCGGCATCCTCGCGCTGGGCACGACCTTCGTCATCATCACCGGCGGCATCGACCTGTCGATCGGCACCGGGATGACCCTGTGCTCGGTCATGGTCGGGGTGTTCCTCACCTACTAGGGGCTGCCGCTGTGGGTCGGGGTGCTCGGCGGCATCACGTTCGGCGCGCTCATCGGGCTCGTCAACGGCTCGGTGATCTCCTTCCTCGGCATCCCGCCGTTCATCGCCACCCTCGCGATGATGATGGTGGCCCAGGGCCTCGCCCTCGTGATCTCCGGCACCAAGCCGATCTACTTCACCGAGACGCCGGGCTTCTTCAACGTCGCCATGGGCCGATCGATCCCCGGCCTCGTCATCCCGAACGCGGTGATCATCATGTTCATCGCCGCGATCATCGCGTGGGTGCTGCTCTCCCGCACGGTGTTCGGCCGCTACACCTTCTCGATCGGCTCCAACGCCGAGGCGACGGCCCTGTCGGGCATCAACGTCCGCCGCTGGCAGGTCATCGTGTACACGGTGGCCGGCTGCTTCACCGGACTCGCCGGCGTGATCATGGCCTCCCGCCTGTCCTCGGCCCAGCCGGGCCAGGGCATGGGCTACGAGCTCGAGGCGATCGCCGCGGTGATCATCGGCGGGACCTCGCTCCAGGGCGGCAAGGGCTCGATCATCGGCACGGTGATCGGCGCGCTCATCATGTCCCTGCTCACCAACGGCCTGCAGATCATGTCGATCCCGCAGGAGTGGCAGAAGGTCGTCGTCGGCGTCGTCATCCTCATCGCCGTGTTCGTCGACATGGTGCGCCGCAAGCGGCAGGAGTCGACATGAGCTGGGACGCCTCACCCGCGGGCCTCCCGCCCCCGGTGCGCACGCCGCACCGGACCCGCACCCTCGCACCAGCAGCACCAGCACCACCGCAGACCACCCATCAGCACCACCGTCCACGAACGAAGGAGTTCACATGAAGCGCTCACTGTGGAGCACGGTCGCCGCCGGCGCGGCGATCCTCACCCTGGCCCTGTCCGGCTGCGAATCCACCGAGTCCGGCGGGTCAGGCGGCGGGGAGGGCGACCAGCCCTACATCGCCATCGTGTCCAAGGGGTTCCAGCACCAGTTCTGGCAGGCCGTCAAGCAGGGCGCGGAGGAGGCCGCCGCCGAGCACGACGTCCGCGTGACGTTCGAGGGCCCGGAGACGGAGACCGACGTCGACCAGCAGATCCAGATACTCACCACCGCCCTCGACAAGAACCCGGACGCGATCGCGCTCGCCGCCCTCGACTCGCAGGCCGCGGCCCCGCTGCTCGAGCGCGCCCAGTCGTCCGACATCCCCGTTATCGCCTTCGACTCCGGCGTCGATTCCGACATCCCGGTGACGACCGCGGCGACGGACAACACGGCGGCTGCGGCGGAGGCCGCGAAGCACATGGCCGAGGCGATCGACGGCTCGGGCAAGATCGCGATCGTCGCCCACGACCAGACCTCGTCCTCCGGCCGCGACCGCCGCGACGGGTTCGTCGGGTACATGGAGGCCAACGAGCCCGACATCGAGATCGTCGACACCCAGTACGGCGGCGGCGACCAGCTCAAGTCGACCGACATCGCCAACGCGATGATCGAGGCCAACCCCGACCTCGCCGGGCTCTACGGGACCAACGAGGGCTCGGCGGTCGGCGTCGTCAACGCGGTCAAGGAGAAGGACGTCGTCGACTCCGTCACCATCGTCGGCTTCGACTCGAGCAAGGCCCAGCTCGACGCGATCCGCGAGGGCACGGAGTTCGGCGCCGTGACCCAGAACCCGGTGGGGATCGGTCGCGAGACCGTCGAGGCCGCGGTCAAGGCGCTCGCCGGCGAGGACCTGCCGGAGACCATCGACACCGGCTTCTACTGGTACGACAAGGACACCATCGACTCCGAGGAGATCAAGCCCAACCTCTACGAGTGACATCGGATCCGGCGGCGCGGCGGGACCGCGCCGCCGGACCGGGCTCCTCCGCCGCGGTGCGGCACGCACCGGCCGAGACAGCGAAATCCTGCGGTTCCGTTCTCAGGAACCGCAGGATTTTGCCGTTTGGCTGTGCCGCTGTGCTGTGCTGTGCCGCGCGGGGTGGCGGGATCAGTAGCGGTAGTGCTCGGGCTTGTAGGGGCCTGCCACGTCGACGCCGATGTACTCCGCCTGCTCCTTGGTGAGCTCGGTGAGGTGCGCGCCTAGCGCCGGGAGATGGAGGCGGGCGACCTTCTCGTCGAGCACCTTCGACAGCCGGTGCACGCCCGGCCGGTAGTCGTCGTGGTTCGTGAAGAGCTCGAGCTGGGCCATGACCTGGTTGGTGAACGAGGCGCTCATGACGAACGAGGGGTGGCCCGTCGCATTGCCGAGGTTGAGCAGCCGGCCCTGCGAGAGCACGACGAACGAGGTCTCCTCCCGGTCGAGCCCGAGCTCGGCGGGCACCGGGATCGTCCACTCGTGGACCTGCGGCTTGATCTCGACGATCTCCACCCCGCTGTGCTTCTCGAGGCCGGCGAGGTCGATCTCGTCGTCGAAGTGGCCGACGTTGCCGACGATCGCGCCGGGCTTGAGGCGGGTGAGGAGATCGGTGTCGACGACCCGGGTGTTGCCGGTGGTGGTGATGACGAAGTCGGCCTGCCCGATCGCGGCCTGCGCGTCGACGACCTCGTAGCCGTCCATCGCCGCCTGGAGGGCGCAGATCGGGTCGATCTCGACGATCTGCACGCGCGCCCCCTGGCCGCGCAGCGCCTCGGCGCTGCCCTTGCCGACGTCGCCGTAGCCGATGACGAGCGCGACCTTGCCCCCGATGAGCGCATCGGTAGCGCGGTTGAGGCCGTCGGGCAGGGAGTGGCGGATGCCGTAGCGGTTGTCGAACTTCGACTTCGTCACCGAGTCGTTGACGTTGATCGCCGGGAACGGCAGGCGGCCGGCCTCCGCGAGGCGGTAGAGCCGGTTGACGCCGGTGGTCGTCTCCTCGCTCACGCCGAGCAGCCCGTCGCGGATCCGGGTCAGGCGCCCGGCGTCCTCGGCCAGCGACTCGCGCAGGCGGGCGGCGAACACGCGGGCCTCCGCCGAGGCGTTCTCGCCGGGCTCCGGCACGCCGCCGGCCGCCTCGGCGTCCGCGCCCTCCATGACGAGCATGGTGGCGTCGCCGCCGTCGTCGAGGATGAGGTTCGCGCCCTCGGGGAAGCGGAAGATCTGGTCGGTGCACCACCAGTACTCCTCGAGCGTCTCGCCCTTCCAGGCGAACACGGGGACGCCGGCGGGCTCCTCGACGGTGCCCGCGCCGACGACGACCGCGGCGGCCGCCTCGTCCTGCGTGGAGAAGATGTTGCACGACGCCCAGCGGACGTCGGCGCCGAGCGCGGTGAGCGTCTCGATGAGCACGGCGGTCTGCACGGTCATGTGGAGCGAGCCGGCGATCCGGGCGCCGCGCAGCGGCTGGGAGTCCCCGTACTCCTCGCGCAGGCTCATGAGTCCGGGCATCTCGCGTTCGGCCAGGCGGATCTGGTGGCGGCCGGCCTCGGCGAGGGTGATGTCGGCAATGCGGTGTTCGAGCACGTGAGTCCTTACTGTCCGTCGGGTGTGCGTCCAGTCTAGGGTCGATCGTCGGCGCGGACGAGTGCGAGCACGTCCGCGGTGAGGGCGGCGGTGCGCGCGGCGTCCGGGGTCTCGCAGTTGAACCGGACGAGCGGCTCGGTGTTCGACGGGCGCACATTGGCCCAGAAGTCCGCCCCGGTGAGCGTCACCCCGTCGAGCTCGTCGACCGTGCCCGCGCCGAACGTCCCGGCCCGGGCGGCGTCGCGGAACCGGGCGAGCGCGGCGGCCGGGTCCGCCACGGTGGAGTTGATCTCCCCAGAGCCGGCGTAGGGGTCGAGATCGGCGAGCAGCGCGCTGAGCGTCCCGCCGGTCTCCGCGAGCGCGGCGATGACGTGGCAGGCGGCGAGCATGCCGCTGTCGGCGCCGGAGAAGTCGCGGAAGTAGAAGTGCGCGGAGTGCTCGCAGGCGAACACCGCCCGGTGCTCGGCCATGAGCTGCTTGATCCCGGAGTGGCCCACCGGGGTGCGCACCGGCCGGCCGCCGGCCGCGCGGATCGTCTCCGGCACCGCGCGCGAGGTGATGAGGTTGTGGAGCACGACCGGGGTGTCCTCCCCGGCGGCGCGGGCGCGGGCGATCTCGCGGCGGGCGACGAGCGCGCCGATCGCCGAGGCCGAGGTCGCCCGCCCGGTCTCGTCGATGACGAAGCAGCGGTCGGCGTCGCCGTCGAAGGCGAGCCCGAGGTCGGCGCCGGAGTCGACGACGGCGGCCTGCACGTCGACGAGGTTCGCGGGGTCGAGCGGGTTCGCCGGGTGGTTGGGGAACGTGCCGTCGAGCTCGGTGTACATCCCGCGCACGTCCAGGGGCGCCGGGGCGGCGAGCGCGGCGGTGCCGAACACCTCGGGCAGGAGCTTGCCGGCCATCCCGTTGCCGCAGTCGGCGATCACGGTGAGCGGCCGGCGAAGGCCCGTGATGCCGGTCTGCGCGCGGATCGTCTCCGCATACCCGACGGCGAGCTCCCGGGCCGCGTCCGGGTCCGGCCGGGGTTCCGCGGCCGCCGCCGGGTCGCCGGCGGCGGGGTCCGGCGGGGCGTCGAGGGCGGAGTCGGCGATCGCGTCGAGGCCGCCGGCGCGGGAGATCCCCGCCGCGTGCGGGCCGCACACCTTGATGCCGTTCCAGCCGCTCGGGTTGTGGCTCGCGGTGACCATGAGGCCGGGCAGGCCGGAGCGCCCGGAGGCGAAGTACAGCTGGTCGGTCGAGCACAGGCCGAGCAGGGTGGGTGCACCCCCGGCGGCGGCGACCCCGCGGGCGAGCGCGCGGGCGAATCCCAGGGAGTCCGGGCGCATGTCCGCGCCGATGACGACCCCGGCGGTGCCGTGGCGGGCGCGCATCGTGCGCACCGTGCCCCAGCCGAGCGCGAACAGCAGGTCGTCGTCGAGGTCGTCGCCGACCCGGCCGCGCAGGTCGTAGGCCTTGAGCGCGCGGGACAGCCGGGAGGAGCGGTCCGTCATTCCTCGGGGTCCCCGACCACGCGCAGGTGGCCGTGGCTCCGCGCGACGGGGGCGGGCCCGGCGGCCGGCGCGGGCTTGGGCCGAGCGGCCTCGCGCACGGCGTCGGCGATCGCGAGCAGGTCGTCGCGGCTGCGTTCGGGCTGCTCCTCGCCGGCCCCGAGCCGGATGAGCTGCCAGCCTTGCGGGGCGATGAGGCGCTCGGCGTGGCGGGAGCAGAGGTCGTGGGCGCCGGGCTCGGCGCGCATCGCGAGCGGACCGATGACCACGCAGGCGTCGGCGTGGACGTACGTCAGGGTCCACGCGGCGCTGTTCGCGCAGTTCGTCTTGGAACACAGTCTCACTCCGGGCACACCACGAGAGTCTAATACAATCGGCCCCATGTCCCGCTCCCACGCCCGCGACCGGCACGCTCGCGACCGGCACGGCCGCGGCCTGCGCGGGGAGATCTTCTCCGCCCCGGTGCCGAGCGCGCGCTCGCGCGCCGCGCGCTTCGACCGCCTCGCCGCGCGCATCATGGACCGGATCCGCTCCCGCGCGGACGGCGAGCTCGACGGGGTCGTGCTCGCCGTCGACCGGGTGCCCCCGCCCACCGGTGCCGTCGAGCTCGGACGCGTGTTCCCGGCCACCCCGGGCCGGCCGGCGACGATCGTCGTCCACCGGCTGCCGATCGCCTCGCGCTGCGCGGACCGCGAGGAGCTCGTCGACCTGCTCGGCCGGATCATCGGCGAGCAGGCCGGGCTGCTGTGCGGCCGCGATGCCGCCGAGCTGTGGCCCGAGGCGCGCGGCTGACCCCCGCCCGCCGCGCCTGCCGTCCCGCGCCCGGCGCACCCCGGCGCAGGCTCAGTGCCCGAGGCGGATGTCGCGGTAGCCAATCCCGGTGGGCGGCGCGGGCACGACGAGCCCGCTGATCCCGGCCTCGCTCACCGCCATCGCCGCGGCATGGACGCGCACCCCGTCGGGGGTGTCGAAGCGCAGCCCGGTGACGGCCTCCCCGAACAGCGCGCTCGGCGTCACCGTGCTCGCCCGGTCCGGGGACAGATCGACGGCGTGCGGCTCCGTGCTCGTCCCGTCCTCGCGCACCCCGGTGAGCACCACCTCTCCGTCGGCGCTGCCGAGCACGACCTCCGCCGCCGGCCCGCGCGGCAGCAGGAGGAGCTGGCCGGCGCGCAGCGGAGCCGTCGCGGGCACCTCGGCGAAGTCGCCGTCGGCGGTGAGGCGGGCCCCGGCGTGGACGGGGGCGTCGGCGCTGATCCGCACGACCCCGGCCGGGACCTCGCCGAGCGCGACCTCCACGGTGCCGTGGGCCGGGATCGCGGCGGAGCCCACCTCGATCTCCACCGGGCCGTCGGCGCCGAGGTACTCGATGCGCGCGCTCGCCGCGGTGTCACCGGGGTTGACGATCCGCACCGCGGCGGAGCCGGCCGCGGCGAGGGGGACCTCGGCGGTGGAGCCGGCCGGAGCGGTCGGGACCCCGTACTCGATGCCGAGCGCGGTCAGACCGTCGCGCTCGATCTGCTGGAGTGCGGCGGTCATGAGTCCGCCGGCGGCGCGCAGCTCGATCCCGAGCACCTCCTCGTCCGGGGCGAGCGCGCCGAGCTGGACGGCACGCTGCTCGCCCGGCGCCAGGCTCAGCGCGTCCTCCCCGGCGGCGGGGACGCGGCCGTGCGCACCGCGCAGCGCGATCTCCACGGTGATCGGCGAGGCCGAGGGGTTGCCGATGAGGAGCCGGGAATCGGCGCCGGCGGCGGTGCCGCCGGCGGTGAGCACCGCGCGGGTGGCCGGCCGGGTGCAGCTGAGCGCGGCGAGCCCGGCGAAGTCCCCGGAGTCGGCGGCGACGGTCTGCGCGGCGGACACCAGGGCGGGGTGCTCCTCCGCGGCGAGCCCGGTGATGCGGGTGGGCGCGTCGACGAGGTCGTCGCCGGTGACGAAGCCGCGGGAGGTGCCGACGGTGAAGTTCTCCGCCCCGTCGAGGGATTCCGAGCGCAGACCGGCGGCCTGCGCGGTGCCGTCGGGGGCGGAGGTGAGGACGGTCGCCGACTGCACCGTCGCCGGCGGGGCGGGATCGGTGGAGAACTCCGCGTCGGTGCCGGCGGCCTCCTCCGCCGTCTGCCAGGGCCCGGGGCACACGGACACGGTGTCCGAGGCGGGCAGCCGGATCTGCTCCGGGCCGCGCTGCACGGAGCCTCCCGCGAGCGGGGTGAGGAAGCCGGTGGCGGCGATGAGCACGCCGGGCACCGCGATCCCGGCGAAGGTCACGAGGGACCGCAGGTTGCGCTCGCTGATCATGCTTCGGCCCTCCTCGGCGGTGCGGTGCGGCGGACCGGGACGGCACGGCTGCCCCCGGTGCGCAGCGGTGCGTCCGACCGGCCGAAGGGCAGCGCGGTGATGACGGCGAGTCCGAGCACGACGAGGCCGGTGACGGCGAGCACGGTGTGACCGGCCCGGCGGTCCTCGAGGGTGCCGCTGCCGCCGGCGGCGGGGACGGCGTGGGCGGTGCGCCACCCGGCCTCGGCCGCGGGCAGCGGCGCGCCGCCCAGGCGCACCGAGGTGAGTCCTGCGCGCTCGGACACGACGAGGGTGCGTCCGTCCTCGCCGGCGGGGATCGTGAACGCCCCGTCGTGGACCTCGACGGGTTCGACGATCCCGTCGGGGTGGACGAGGGAGACGGCGGAGATCGGCGCGCCGTCGGTCTCGACCTGCCACAGGCGGCCCTGCGCCGAGTCGCCGAGCCGGGTCAGCCCGGTCGACACCGACACGTCCCGGCTCAGCGAGTCCTCGGCGGTGTCGCGGACGACGACGAAGCCCACGGCGAGCTCCTGCAGCGCCGGGCGCACATCGGAGCCGTCGCCGGCGGTGAGGCCGCCGATCGCGGTGGCGAGCGCGGTGTCGGCGGCGTCGAGGGGCTCCGGGCGGCGATCGAACGGCCCCCCGCCGATCCGCTGCGCCTGGTGGAGGGTCGCAGTGGTGAGCACGGTCCCGGTGCCCGGCCCGGCGAGCTCGCCGTAGAGCTGGCCGTCGCGGGTGTCGAGGACGAGGGTGCGCTGGCCGAGCGGGCCGGTGGCGCGCTCGGTGGCGAACGCCGGCAGCGGGGAGTCCGGGGTGCGGGTGAGCGCGAGCCCGCCGAGCAGTGACTGGGCGGTGAATACGCCGAGCACGAGCAGGGCGGCGCCCGGGACGAGGATGCGCAGGCTCACCGAGCGCAGCCGGGAGGCGCGGTCGAAGTCCGCCGGCCACAGGGCGCAGGCAATGAGCCCGACCGCGCCGAGCCCCATGAGGAGCAGCGAGTCGCCCGGGTAGGAGGCGATGAGCCGGTCGGCGGTGAGCCCGGCCTCGAGCGCGGACTGGACGATCCCGCCGGCGAGCCCGGCGCAGTAGAGCACGGTGGAGGCGAGCAGCAGGCCCAGCGAGTTCTTCACCCGGGTGAGCGCGAGCGCCCCGGCGAGCAGGAGCGGGAGCATGAGGGCGAGCAGGATCCACGGGGTGGCGCCGTCGGGCAGCCACTGGTCGAGGAGCGCGGACCCGGGCCGGGCGGCATAGCCGAGACCGAGCTCGTAGCTCGCCGGGGTGGCGAAGTCGAAGGGTGCACCGGGGTTGGTGAGGAACACATCGAGGTGGCGCACGGCGGAGACGAGCCAGGGGGCGAACAGGCCGAGGGTCGGCAGCAGGGTCCAGACGAGGCCGGGGCGACGCAGCACGACGAGGAGGACGAGGAGCGCCGCGGTCACCGGCAGGACGAGGAACGGGGCACCGGCGAGCACGACGGCGAGCGCGAGTCCGGCCCCGGCGGCCGCGGTGGCGCGGCGCAGGCGCACGGCCCGTTCGAGCGCCCAGCAGGCGACCGGCGCGAGCAGCCAGGCCACGACGGTGCCGAGGCGGCCCTCGAGCAGGGCGAGGAGGAGCGCCGGGGAGCAGGCCCAGACGAGTGCGAGCAGCCCGCGGATGCCGGCCGGCGGTGCGAGACGCGCGGCGCACAGGTACATGATGAGGGCCGCGCCCGGCAGCGCGGCGAACCACAGCACGCGCACGAGCAGGTCGAGGTCGCCGAGGAACGGCAGCGCGGCGATGAGCAGGACGGTGAGCAGCGGGTCGGCGGGCAGCGCGGAGCCGAGCCCCTGGCGGTCGACCGGGGTGAGGATCCGGTCGAGGACGGCGCCGGCGGGGACGTCGAGGCGCGGGAGCGCGCCGCCGGTGAGCGCACCGGGCCCGGCGAGCGAGTGGAGCATGAGGCCGGAGGCGATCCCGGTGGCGACGAGGACCGCGGTGAGCGGGTGGAGGAGGAGGCTGCGGCGGCCGGCGACCTCGATCGTCGAATAGCGCGCGACCTCGCCGGCGGTGTCGAGCGGACCGGCGTCGCGCTCGTTCTCCGCGGCCGGCTCCCCGTCGTCGCGCAGCTCGCGCCGGGCGATCTCGAGGGCGTGCCGGCTCGCGAAGAGGACGGATGCGGGATCGCGGCCGGAGCGGGTGCGCCGGACCCGGGCGGTGGCACGGGCGTCGGCCGGGAGCGCGAGGAGGGCGCGGAGGTTCCAGGCCGCGCGGCGCGGGTCGTTGGCCAGCAGGCAGCCGAGGGCGGCGAGGAGCGCGGCGGCTCCGAGCCGGACCATCGTCCAGGTGGTCCGGGACCGCGGGGTGAGCGCGAGCCGGTACCGGTGCTCCTCGCGCAGGGCGCGCGGGCTCGGCAGGGGGCGGGCCGAGGAGCGGTACGGCCCGGCCTCGGGCACGGCGACGACCGCACCGGGCGCGAGCTCGATGCGGTACCCGGCGGCCCGGATCCGGCGGCAGTACTCGATGCCGCGGTACGCCGGGTCGAGCGCGGGGGACGGCACGCCGATGGCGCGCACGAGCGCGGCGGGGACGAGCATCCCCGGGACGTCGACGGCGAGCACGTCCTGCCGGCGGTCGTACTGACCGGCGTCGGTCTCGCCCGGGGTCACCGGGTTGACGCGCAGGCCGTCGGGGGTCGTGGTGACCCCGGCGGACACGAGCAGCGGGGCTGTCGGACCGGCCGTCGTGACGACGGGTCCGACGGCACCGAGGGTCTCGGCGGTGTTGAGCGCCTCGATGAGGAGCGAGAGCGCGTCGGGATCCGGCTCCGCGCCGGGGGTGAGGAACCAGACGTACTGCGAGCGCTCGAGGACGGGCGCGGAGGCGGCCTCGGCGTGGGTGTGGACGCCGGCGCGCGCCGGGCCGGAGGACAGCGCGAGGAAGCCGGTGACATCGGCGTGGTCCCGGCGCAGCGCGGCGAGCCTGTCGGGTGCGATCGGCCCGTCGTCGAGGTCGACGACGACGGTCACCGCAAAGCTCACACCACCTGCTTCTTCAGCCGGCGGCGCTCCCTTTCCGACAGTCCGCCCCAGATCCCGAAGCGCTCGTCGTTCTCGAGCGCGTACTCCAGGCACTGCGTGCGCACCTCGCAGGAGGCGCACACCTTCTTCGCCTCACGCGTGGAGCCGCCCTTCTCCGGGAAGAACGCCTCCGGGTCCGTCTGCGCGCACAGGGCCTGGTCCTGCCAGGACAGCACGCCGTCCTCGAGTCCGCCGAACAGCAGCGAGAGCGGGGACACGGCGGCCTCGGCCTCGGACCGGGTCGGGATCGGCGAGAGATCCGTGGGGTCGAGCGAGAGCGGGTCCGGGACGAAGCCGGGCGCCGGGCGGGTCGGGTCGACGAACCAGTCCTCCGCGGTGCGCTCGGTCACCGACGGATAGTGCGGCGCCCGCCATTCCTCTGCGTGATGTCGCGCTTCTGACACGATTTCCCCCTGCTCTGCGTTCGGGTCCGGACGGCGCTGCCGCCGCTCCGTTCCCGGTTTTCCCCTACCGAAATTACACGCGTGTCATTACCCATAAGTCAACCCCGCGAGTGCTAGATGGACCGGCCCGCGTCTCGCTATTCGAACAGGCGTTCCCCGGCGTTCCGGCACATGTCACTACATCTTGGGCTGCGGCACCCGCTGGACCACAACCTGTGGGATCTCCGGCACCGGCGGGAAGTTTCCCATGATTGTGACTGTTAGCTCGAGTTGGCGGCTTTCTGCAGCTGGAGGTGGCGGCTTCAGGTGATGCCGATGACGAGCGTGGAGCGGGCGGCTTCGACGACGTCGTCGGTGATGGTGTTGAGATCGTTGATCTTCATGATGCGTTCCATCTGGGTGAAGAGTCGGTCGACGAGGCGGAAGTTGCCGCGGGTGATGCGAGCGACCGCCGCGAGGGCTTGGGCGTCGGTGAAGTCGTCGGGGTCGAGGGTTTGGCCGAGTTTGCGCCAGCGGCGTTCGAGGACGAAGCGGAGTTCGTCTTCGGCGAGGGGCCGGTACTCGTGGGCGAAGCCGACGCGGCTGTAGAGCTGTGCGTAGCGGCTGAATTGCTTCTCGATTCCTGGCATTCCGATCAGGATGAGCGCGGTGTTGGTGCGGTCATAGCTGTCGCGTAGGTACTCCAGAGCGGCAGGGCGAAGTCGTTCGGACTCGTCAATCATGATGAGTTCGACGTGCTTGTCCCAGTGCATAACCGGTCCTTGTCGCGTGCCGTTCTTGTTCAGGTGTTGGTCGATGCAGATCGCCACGCGAGAGGTGATGTGGGTGAGGTCTTGCATGAACTGGCGAGGGCTGGCGAGGACCTGCGGGGTGTAGAACACGGTTCGCCTTTGGGCTAAGGCGGCGTAGACCTGGTGGTCCGAGTCATCGCGGGGCCCCCATTGTTCCAGGAGTTTCTCGGCCTTGTGCCAGTTGGCATATCGCCTGGCCGACAGGGTTTTGCCGATTCCTGCCTGCCCGTAGCAGATGCCGATGGTGTGTTGCCGGCGCACGGCATCGGCGAATTCGGCGAACCTGCGGTGTTCTTTGGTGGCGACGAATCGTTGCTGGGGCATCAGTCATCCTCAAGGTAGGTCCGCAGTTTCGGCTTCTTGTTGCTCGGACGTTCGACGGGAGTCGGTTGCGGCGTGGGTGGAGGCACCGGTTGGTGTCGGGTGACGGCGGCGAGGCGTTCGTTGATCTGGCCGCGCAGCTCGCGGCGTCGGGCGGCGCGTGCTGCCTGGACGTCTTTGAGGCTGACGGTGGCGGCGACGTGGTCGGGGTCGACGGCTTTGCAGATGTATTGGTCTTTGTGGAAGACGCGGATTTCTGAGATGTCGCGGGGATCGTAACGGATGATGACCGGCTCTTTGACGTAGGCGGCCAGCAGTGGAGACATATAGCGCAGGCCTTGGAAGTGGACGCCGTCGCGGTGGACGATGCGAGGTTTGGCTACGGTCAGCAGCAGCAGGTTGAGGTGATCGACAGTTTCGGGCAGGCGGGGCAGCCATCCGTCGCCGAGCCACGCTTGGTGCGGAGATGCTGTGGTCTCTGGGTGCTCGCGCTGGTGATAGTCATCGGCGATGAACGCCCCGATGGCGTCGTCGAGGTCCGGCAGTGTCAGCACGGGGTCGGGGTGGCGGTGGCCCTCGGCGAGATGGCCCGGAAGGGTGGCCAGGAGTTCGATGTTGATGGTGCCGAAGATCCGCTCGATTTTGCCGCGCCCCTGCGGCCTGGCCACTGCGGAGTAGATGATTTCGAAGTGCAGATCCTTGGCGGTCTGGGAGAGATGGTCGCTGGTGAAGTCGGTGCCGTGGTCGACGTAGAGCCGGTCGGGGATGCCGCACATCGGCCAGTGCGGGTCGTTTGGGCTGTGTCAAGGAATGTGGACAGTCCCTACGAGTTTTCCTTCTCTGCTCAGGCCGCCTGGACGAGGTCTTCAGCGGCGCCGTGGTGATCGTT